>JAIXVO010000432.1 GCA_027482985.1 Cyanobacteriota bacterium | reverse complement strand
GCGCAGGCATCGGCAGGGTGACCAGCGATTGGCGGGTAGTTTGAGCCTGTAACCCACTCAGCCGCGCCATCCAGGACTGCGCCGGGACACTTTGAGCATAGAAGTAGCTCCCTCCCAGCAGACTGCCGACGACGCTCGTCACCACCAGCGATCGCCGCGCCCATCGGCCCCAGCGTGGCAGCCGAGGTTTAGGAAATGGCAAGACGACCGTTGATTCCGGTGGGGATGGCGTTGCCGGGAGGGACACAAAAGTCGTCATGGCTTGCAGCACCTCAGCCACGGTCTGATAGCGATCGCTTGCTCGCTGCCGAACCATGCCCCCCAACACCTGCGCCAATCCAGGATGGATCGCCCGTTCCCCTGGGGGGTGCCAGTCTAATTCGCCAGAAATCGGGTTGTGTTCCAGTTTGCGGGGATGCACTCCGGTCAGCAAAAAAATCATGGCCACCCCCAGCGCATAGAGATCGCTACTGAATTGCAACTGACCCGTTTGTTGCTCCGGTGGCATATAGCCGGGAGTGCCGATCGCCAGGTTGGCTTCTTCCCCCTCTGGCTGCCAGCCCGTCGCCGTTTTGGTTAACCGACAGGCCGCGCCAAAATCGATCAGCACCATCCGCTGGGACTCGGTGGCATAAATCAAATTGCTGGGTTTGAGATCCCGATGCACAATTTGATGGTCATGAACAAACTGCAACACGGGCAGGACATCCAGCAGCAGGGCGATCGCGCTCTCGGACGTGAGGCGCTGTCCTTGCTGTAACCGTTGTCCCAAACTGTTGCCAGCAATATATTGCTGAATCTGGTAGGTGACATCCTGATCATGACTGTAAGCCAGCAGGGTGGGGATTTGCGCATGGTGTTGCCCCAATTCTCCCAAGACCTGCGCCTCAGTGTGAAATAAGCGCTGCGCAGTGGTCAGGGGTAAGGGGTTAGTGACGGACAATTTCAAGCATTTGGCCACACATAGGGGATGGTGTGGTAAATACTTGTCTCGCGCTAGGTAGGTTTCGCTAAATCCTCCCGCGCCAAGTTTTTCTAAAATCAGATAACGACCGGTTAAAAGTTGCCCAATCATTGCCAAACATCCTCAAACACGGCAAATGGATTGAATGATGGGTGAAAATTAGGTTGTGTGGTAGATTGTGAGGTGCGCTAGTACACTAGTAGGCAAGTGCATCAAACTCTGCCTTAACGCTCATTCCCTGTTGTTGAAAAGTTTAGCGTTGCCATTCAAGATTAGTTAGAACTGGAACAGCTTTCCGTTCTAGTTAATCCTACAGCATTTTCTGGAAATGGTTCAGTGTTGGTCAACTATTTTTTCTGGCACTGTGACAATTAACAAACAAGCATACGGATACCCGTACGATCGCGTCAAATCCATAACCATAAGTGCAGAGTTTCACAGAATCAGGTTGACAAATCAGGGTGCAGTAGGAGTGATGCTCAATCGAGCAATAAGCGCCGAAATTGTCATCGGGTGGCTTTTCCGCCATCTGGAACGAAAGGGTACAGTGGACATGACTTTTAGCTGGAATCATTTGAGCACTCAGGCTCACCAATCAACCACCGTGTTGGAGAACTGCCTCGCCCCCCTCTGGATTTACGATCAGCACGAGCAGCCCCTCTACATTAGCCCTCGTGTGTGCCAATTATTACATTTGCCACAGCCCACCCCCGCCCAGGCGGTTTGGGATGTGAATGATTTTGTCTGGCCGGGCGATCGCGATCTAGATACTGATTTAAAGCGACGATTACTCAACCGTGATATTCATACCTACACCATGGAAAAACGGTTGGTCACTCAAACTGGCGAACTGCTGTGGGTCAATTTTAATGTCTCGCGCTTAGAGCCGACAGATGGTCAAAGTCCATCCCAGCCGTACTTTGTGGTCTTACTGGAGGATGTGACCGAGCACCGCAAATTACACGAAGCGCTGGTAAGAACCGAAGAGAAATGGAAAACTTTTGTGCTTAATAGTACGCATCTGTTTCTCCAAACCAGCGATGTGGGACGTATTTTATACATCAGTCCCGCAGTAGAACGGACATTAGGATATCGGGAAGAAGAGTTGCTCGATTGTTCAATTGTGGAGTTAATTCATCCCCAAGATTTAGAGGAATTTCAGTTCGCTTTTCGTCATTGGTTGAGCGGCATGGGCCCCCATCCCAATTTGGAATGTCGTTGGCAAACTCACTCTGGGCAATGGATGTATCTGTATGTGCAGGGGCAACGGTTCCCCCTGGCACTCAATATTGAAGGGGTAGCCATTAGTGGCTATAACATTAGCGATCGCAAACATTTAGAAATTGCGTTAGAAGCCAGTGAACAGAAATTGAAGTCACTCACCTCGAACGGGGTTTGGCAATACCTGAAGCCTTCCAATTCACCCTTTTGAGCGAACTTGCCATCGAGGGTTTTCGATTGCGCTGTGGCTAAGATAGAATGACAAGCAAATCAGCTTAAGTTTGATTCGCTTCGTTCAGTACAATGCGATCGCGGCTTTTCATAGTCTTTCTGACGCTCCCCATTAAATGCTTGCCAAAGTAGGTCGAGTTCATTAGAATCTAGGTTTCCTTCTTTTGTTGGGTGCTGGATTAATCACTCTCATTTATGCAATTTTGTTTAGATGAACGCTAAACCACCATTCCCTGTTGCTGACTCCCACCCCTCGCCACGAGTGGCTACGCCCCAGTCGCACCAATTGCCTGTCGACCGAGATCAAGCTGAACCTGGGGAGGAAGACCCCCACCCACAGTACAGCGTTTATGTAGAGAAACTGCTCTACTGTCTTGTGCAACTGGGTGATTCCGATCAGCAACTCGTTTTGCAGCAACTGTTTCGGCAATTGAATGTCAAATCCCTCACGGCAGTGTTGGAACTTGGACAACAAGAATTGAGCAGTCGGCGCAATGCCAAAAACACTGTGACTAGACCACCCCGCGAAACTGCTTTAACACTCAAGAAAGACTATACCTATCAAGACCGAGGGCTGAGTGAACCGACGCAATATTATGTCTACCTCAGACGACGCAAACCTAAGCTCGATCGCTACATTGGGACTTTGTTTTACGTCCCAACTGGATGTGTTTTGAATTACGTTTCGGATGGTCAGGGGAATCTGATCTTTCAGCCGCCCCACAATGTTTTCCAGCTCACAGATGCGAAAAATCCCAGCCTCACGAAAGTAGTGCGACTCCTGCGATTAGAACCCCCGCCAGCAGATTACACATTTACCAAACAGCAACAGGATACACCGGCTATTTATCTGCGGGTCGAATTTCTCCAACCCTTGACTTTAGAAGTCATTTCCGAACAGTGCCTACCCTTCCCCAGTTGTATGCATGAGGGCGGGGTGCTGGATCGCTACCGTTGGGATGTGACGCTGGTTTCCCCTCAACTCCAGTCCTTGACCACACCCGCTCCGGAACTGTTAGCAGATTTAGTCTTAACGCAGCCGCCCAGCGCAACACCCGCCTTGCAATCAACCGCGAGTACCCCGAAGTCGGCGCCGGTGCTTAATCTGCCCCTAACAAAGTCATCCACGTTTTATTTGAAGCAGGATGCCGATGTTGAGAGTTTAGTGGAACGGATGCGGCTGTGGGTAAGTTGGAGTGAGAAGGCGATGCCCCAATCGCGCTGGGCGATCGCGCAAACACCCGGTGAATACACGCTGATGAATGCGACGTTTAAGCGATCGATTTTAAGTGTGTCCTTAACTGATGCCAGTGTGACGTTACATGGCACGCTACCCGTCATTGTCAAATGGTTTCATGATTTGAGTTTGGCCGTATCTCAGTCTCAAAGTCAGAAGCGGTACAGTTTTAATCAACTTAAACTGGCTCATAATCTATTTGTAGATATGAGTTTGCCGCAAACCGATTCACTGCAATTACTCAAAAAATTGTTTGGAGTCGAGTTCTCGACTCAATAATTACTCCAAATTCAACATAAAACTGGGGACATTTTTACCTGTGTCCAATTCGCGGAAGCCAGCCCAGCGCACCTCTGTCCCTTGGCATTGGTGGTCTGCGGCAGTGAACACAAAGCGTGTTTCACCAACACAAAATTTGTGTGTCCCTTTCCAGGCATGACCGCGATCGGATTCTGCCAGGTAGTAATAGAAGCGGTTGGTGAGGGTGCCTTGAATCAACGTGCCACACTCCCCTTCCGCTAAACTCAGCCAGCCCTGGGTTTTCCATTGATTTGGTGCCTCCGGATAGGCGATCGCCACATACACTCTGCCCTGCTGCGCGCGGTTACAAAAGCCCAACCCGCCCCCAATCGGTGCTGCCGAAGGAACTGGCGGTGACAGAAAGGCCATATTTCCCACCAACCCAGTGGCGATCGCTGCCCCACCCAACCCTACGGCCACAACCTTATTCATCACCGTCCCACACTCACACATAACAGAGTGGCTCGATTATAGAGACAATCTGCGGGGTTGGCGCAGGGAAGGGAGAAAAATTGGGAGGGGAGGGAGAGAAAGTGAGTCAGGAGTCAGGAGAGAGAGGAAAATAAGAGAAGCAGAAGAATTTCGGAGAGACGTGCCGCTGGCACGTCTCCAATCCCCGCAAAAGCCAAAAATTTCGTAGAGACGTGCCGCTGGCACGTCTCCCGCTAGCGATTGGGGGGGCGATCGCGGTTATTCGCGATCATGGGTTGTCAACAATAGCAGGGCGGTTTCCAGGGTATCGGCTTCGGGGG
>JAIXVO010000534.1 GCA_027482985.1 Cyanobacteriota bacterium | reverse complement strand
TTCCGCCCCATTCCCGGTCGGTTTAAAGACTATATTGGGTTGCCCAAGCCCAACCGCTACCAATCGCTGCATACCGTTGTGATTGGGAATACGGGACAACCGTTAGAGATTCAAATTCGCACCCTGGAAATGCACCATGTGGCCGAGTACGGGATCGCCGCCCACTGGAAATATAAAGAAGCGGGTAATTCCTCCACGCCCCTCACTGGAATGGACGAAAAATTCACCTGGTTGCGGCAACTGCTCGACTGGCAAAGCGATTTGAAGGATGCCCAGGAATACCTGGAAAGCATTAAAGATGACTTATTCGACGGCGAAGTTTATGTCTTTACCCCCAATGGCGATGTGGTTTCCCTCAGCCGGGGTGCCACCACTGTGGACTTTGCCTATCGCATCCACACGGAGGTTGGGCATCATTGTGCAGGAGCGCGGGTAAATGGGCGCATGGCGACGCTCGACACCCCCCTCAAAAATGGCGATATTGTGGAAATCTTGACCAACAAGAATTCTCGCCCCAGCCTGGACTGGCTCAATTTTGTCGTCACTAACGGTGCACGGAACCGGATTCGCCAATGGTATAAGCGATCGCACCGCGACGAAAATATCGCTCGTGGTCGCGAAATGTTGGAGCGAGAACTAGGTAAGAATGGCTTTGAAGCCTTACTCAAATCCGCACCCATGCAAGCCACGGCTGAACGTTGTAATTACCACAGTGTGGATGATCTGTTAGCCGCAGTGGGCTATGGTGAAGTCACCTTGAATCTGGCCTTGAATCGGTTGCGGGAAGCCGTGAGAGCGCAACAACCGATCGCTGAAGATCCACTTCAACTGATTCCGGCGACCGCCCCCAAACTGTTAAGCCCCACACCTGGTGGCAAGTCTCCCATCCTGGGAGTAGAAGGGCTGCTCTATCATTTGGCGGGATGTTGTACACCTGTCCCTGGAGAACCAATTTTGGGGATCGTGACTAAGGGGAATCGGGGCATTTCCATCCATCGGCAAGGGTGTCCCAATACGGATCAAATTCCTGGCGATCGCCTAGTGCCAGTAAGCTGGAATCCTTGCGATGAGGAAAGCGGCAGACCGCAAACTTATCCCGTCGATATTCAGATTGAAGTGATTGACCGAGTGGGTGTGCTGAAGGATATCTTGTCGCGCCTGACAGATAACAATATTAATGTGCGCAATGCTCAAGTCAGAACCTTCCCCGATCAAACGGCAGTGATCGACTTAGGCATTGATATCCGAGATCACGATCAACTCGAACGGACTTTTACTCAAGTCAGAAAATTGAGTGATGTCTTGAATCTACGTCGCCTGAGTCAAACCGAAAACTAAGTAAATTGCCTGAAGGTGAATTGACTGAAAAATTTACGAATCTCTGATTTTGGATGAGGAGATGATAAAGTCGTTTTTCCTACTGAAGTGTCAGGCTATACTCAGTGGTAGTTACTCAATGGGGTAACTATTGCTGTTTGTGAGAGGGCATATTTACCTGCGATCTCCAGGCTAGTTCAACTGACGCGATCGCGTAGCTTTCGGTCTAAGCGGTAGCCCAAACAGCAAGCACTGTGAGTCAGAAAGCTAAACTGGTTCAAGCCTTCCAGCTTTTACACGAATGCTCGCTGACTGCCCAAACTGGGCATTTTTTAACTGGTTTTAATTTACCAAAAGCTGTTTCTTTTGGGCTTTTCTTCCCTTTTAGGTAACTTCCGCCTACAATTGGAGCCGAAAACTAGGTTCCAATCGGCACACGTTATCAATCTTCTTCATTCTCCTTCCTGAATTCGAGGGTACAGCTACCGTGAGCACCTGGACATCCCGCTATTTGCGTCACATTGCCCAAGAAGAACAAGTGCTCTATGACCACTTCTTGCAATTGGTGCAATCTGAAGCTCCAGCTCAACTCGTTCAACGATTTCGGACTCTTTTTATCGAAGGGGTTGGCTATGGCGATCCGCAAATCTTAGCAGTATTAGATCGGATTACTGAGTCGAAAGCAGCCGATCAAGAATTTCGGTTTGTCTTAAACCGATGTTGCCACATTTTGATCAATCGCTGGCAAGCACGACCCCAGTTTCAGTCCTACATTCCTGAAATTATCGACTTATTCGAGCAGGGTCCGACTCGCACCAGCATCGACTTTTCGCGATCACGCTCGACCCGCCGCTTACGGGAATTAATCAAAGAATTTACGGCCTCCGAGCAATATTTGACACTTCGGCGCTTAGCTCAAGTGATTGGGGCAACAACTACCGCAGGGGCTGAATCACAACAAATCGGCACCTTGATTCGGCGCTATCCCTACCTGTATGACCATTGTTTGTTGGCGGAAGGCAGTACGGATGAGCAACAACAAACCATCCGGCAATTGCGATCGCGGGTACAACGGCAATATGAGATCGACCTCTCCCAGTTTGTGACCTATCAAGTGCGGCGATCGCAACTAGATCGAAGTCAGGTTCCGGCAGCGAACAATCGGATTTTGCAACCCGTGAATAACCCCACATTACTGAATGAGCAGGAACTATGTCGAGCAGTTCAGCATTTTGCGGGTAAGTCTCAGGGGCATCACACTTACCGGGATGTCGCCCAGTGCTTTTTGACCCATAGTTCACAAACCCAATCGTTTCGAGCGTTCAAAGACGACCTCTATCAATACATCACGGCTTCTGTAGACTCTGAGTATGGCAAGCGGCAATTCAATCAACAACTCCACACGCAGTTAAGTAAATTGCTGCCAGAAAGTAACTCGCAGAAACTGAATGACTTTTTACTGGTCAGAACTTGCAGTCAACTGCTGAACTTTTTAGTCGTTGACAGCCCACAGAAGCCCAATCATTTCCTATTTGTCGATCTAATTGCCAATATCGGCCCAACGCTGGCGACCGGGCTGTTGCTCAAGATCGTGCTGATTTGTCGGAAAGTCAAGCCGCATCTGGAAAAGCGCTTTTCCATTCTGTTCAACCATTATGAAACGTTTCAGCGCGAGGCCGTGCAGTGGTTGGTGCAGGCGATGGAATATCTGAATCTGGCGCTCAGCACTAATTTTAGTACTTTAGATCTGTCCTTCATCAACCAGTGGTAGCTTGTCTCCAATGACTTTTCAGGCGCTAAGGGGTGATGTATAATCAATGATTGTCGCCTCATCACAGAGGTATATCAACCTATCTAGTTTTTGGGAGAGATCATCGCGAATGACCCAAGTAGTTCTTGGCGAAAATGAAGGAATTGACTCAGCGCTCCGAAGATTCAAACGGCAGGTTTCTAAGGCAGGGATTTTGGCTGATTTGAGATCCCATCGTCATTTTGAAACTCCCTTAGAGA
>JAIXVO010000752.1 GCA_027482985.1 Cyanobacteriota bacterium | reverse complement strand
CACTCCTCAGGCAGCAGGAGACGCGCTAAGTTGTAAGGGTTGATGTTTGAAAGTAAAGTGCAACGTCATGGTGAGTCAGGTTTGGGGCAAGGTAGGGAAAGTTTTGGGAGGGTTGTTTTTAGTGAGTGGTGGCACCATCTCGCTGGGCCTTTTGTTGAGTATCGGCTTGCTCCACCCCGGTAGTATTTTCCTCACCGTGTTACTCACCCTGCTCGTCTTTTTTGGGTTGGCTCCCACTGCCCTCGGTGGACTCCTGCTCTACACCAGTCTCCGCGCCGATCGCCATGCCATCCGCGATCGCTTTTTCCAACTGCTACAAGCTAACCAGGGGCGGCTATCCCTCCTCGACTTCGCTGCCGCCACCCGCTTAGAACCCGCGATCGCCCGCCGACATTTAGATGGTTGGGCGAAAGAATTTTCCGCCACCTTTGAAGTTTCCGACGATGGTGACATCGATTACGTCTTTGCTAACCGCCCGATCGCCCTCCCGGAAAGCCAGTGGCAAGGGTTGACCCAATCGCTGCGAGAATTCGTGAAATCGTTGTGAGGGGAAGGGCGAGAGAGGGAGGGAAAGGAAGGTGAGGGAGAGGCAGGAATGTCCAGCTACGATGCTATTTACGATGTTGTCCGGCAGATTCCCAGGGGGCAGGTGGCGACCTATGGACAGGTGGCAGATTTGGCGAATTTGCCGGGGCGGGCGCGGTTGGTGGGGTATGCGTTGTACCGGGTGGCACCGGATGCGGATATTCCCTGGCATCGAGTGATTAATGCTAGAGGGGAGATTTCGGAATCACCTGTTCGGTTTGGATCTGACCACTTTCAGCGGGTGTTGTTAGAAGCTGAGGGGGTAATTTTTAGCGCCCACGGTAAGGTGAATTTGCGGGAGTACCGCTGGCAGGCTGAAATTCCGCTTGAACCTGGAGACGCATAGGATGGCAGGCGCGATCGCCATTGAATTGGGGATCATTTCTAAAGAATAGTGGCGTTTTTGGTCGGGTCGGGCGAGTGGGGCTGAGGATAGAGGTAGGCGTAAGCTATCTCAAACATTGATGCCAGCGTCCTCAGGAGGAACGTATGTTTAAGAAAATCATCGTTGCAGTTTCCCCTAGTTTGCCGAGTGAGCATGTGTTGGATGAAGCGATCGCGATCGCGAAGCTTGGCAATGCGACTTTAATGCTGTTACACGTCTTATCACCAATGGAAGAAGGCTATCCCACCCCGGTTTACCCTGGTCCCGATAGTGTATATCCCGGCTTACATGAACAAGCGATTCGGGCTTATGCCGAGCAATGGGAAGCTTATCAGCAGAACGCGATCGAATTCTTGAAAAAGCTAACTGAAGACGTGTCGCAAACGGGCATCGCGGTTGAATTTACGCAAAACGCGGGTGATCCGGGTAAAGCCATTTGTGAACTGGCCAAAACCTGGAACGCTGATCTGATTATTCTAGGTCGACGCGGACACTCCGGTCTGAAGGAACTCTTTCTCGGCAGCGTGAGCAACTATGTGTTGCATCATGCCCCTTGCTCCGTCCTCACGATTCAAGGTGAGCAGGCGTAACTAACTGTCAGCCATACCCTGATCCTGTTTGATCCATGTGCGAAAAGCTCGCCGCATGGCTAATTTCCCCAGCGGGTGATGCTCATCGATAAAAGCAATCAGGGCGGACACGGGAAACGTCGGGAAGGCAAGGCTGCGATCGCTTTCCCGATAGTAATCCGCTTCCCGGTGATAAATCTTCAGGCTACCCGCTTCATAGCGCCAGACTTCAGGCACCCCTAAGCGAGCATAAATGGGCATTCGATTCAGGGATTTACTGGTGATGTCAATTTCCAGCGCTAAATCCGGCGGTGGATCATGGGCTAAATCCAGGTCGAGTTTGCCTCGAATTAAGGGTTCATTTTGAATATAGAAACAGTTGTCAGGTTCTATTCCCGTGAGGAGGTCTTGCCGCTTCCATGTCGTAGAACCAAACACTTCATAGTCAATATTCAAGATGTCAGCCAACTCCTGCACTAAGAGGCTAACCGTTTCTTTGTAGAATTCGTGTCGGGGTAAGGGTGCCATAATCTCCAGGGTGCCGCGATCGTAAGTGAGTCTGGCGGCACGAATATCCCCCAATGCCAACAGCAATTTCTCGAAACCAGCCCAACTGATGTTATGCAACATCAGCGAGGTGCCGGGAGGAATGGTCAGCATTGCCTCTAACGGGGCATCTGGCGTGGGGGGATTGAGATCTGCTAGAGATTTGAGGGCCAGTTGCATGAGTGCCTCCAGTCAAGCGATCGCGATTGGTTCTATCCTACTGGGGTCAAGACTCAGGCATCAATCGCAGCGAGGGCGCGATCGCAAATTTGACGGGCGTAATCCGTCCAGAGCCCCTGGCCCCAATAGCGGAAACAACTGGTTTGCAACACCAAATTGTGCACCAGCGCTTGTTGATAGGCAGCTGTGCGGCGGACAGCAGGATCGGCTTCCACTAAGGGATCAAATTTGGCATGGAAGCGGGCACTCACCTGATTCATCGGACTCAGGACATTCTCGTAGCCCTGCACCCAACTGATGTGATTCGTCCAGGAAGCGCCATCCATGTGAAACTGGGAGTCACTTTGTTGAATCGTGGCGATCGCGGCAGTGACGGTACTGTTGTCCTGCACCATCTGTTGCCACAGGCGATGTTGTCCTACGGGTTGGCAGGTGGGCAAATGTTCCGGGAGCACTCCCGCCGCCGCAATCAGTTCCAGGTACTCAGTGCCCGTCATGGCGACCGTTCGGGTCTGCTGCTGCATGTCGTAAGTGGCTTGCTTAAACGCCTGGGGAAACTCGTTCATCATCACGCCGCCATTTTCCCCGTCGGCAATTTGCGTCACTAGGGAGGGCACTGCAATCCCGCCTAACGTCGGTTTGGTGGCTTGAGATTTGGCTTCATAGTAAGGCTGCATCTGCCCCACCAGTTTCGTATCCGATCCCTGCGTTTTAATTAGAACGGTAATACTGGTCGTTGCCCCCTGGGAATTACGAGCGATCAACTGATGCGGTACATGTTTGTAACCCAACGGTTCTCCGGTCAGGGTTTCAACTGTGTGTTCCTGCACCATTAGCCAGCGATAACCACAGTCATTCAGGGCTTGGACAAATTCATATAAGGTGTCGGGATGGTTGGGTAGGTGCATTTCTGGCGGCGAAAAGCCTTTCACTCGTGCCAGGGCTTCCCAGCCGAAAATGGCGGCAAAGTGATGTTGCCAAGCCTGGATGTGCAGCTTCAGGTCAGGGATGGGCGTAGACGGCACCACCGCATGTCCCCACATTGTGCCCAGCCATTCGACATAGGGTTGGTAGGTGGGGTCACAGGTGATGCGTTTGAGATTGTCCAGCACATCGCCCCGTCCCATTTGCCGCAACCCCCACAGCAAGTTGCCGGAGTAATCCAGCATGACGCGCGGTTGTGCGCCCTGCCCCACCAATTCGGGGATAAAGTCGGCCATGCGGGAATAACACCAAGCGAACGTGCCCGCATTGTGGTTGTCGCCATCGCCGGGATGCTCAAACATCTGTTGCAGGTTGCTGATCAAAGCGCCGTCCCGACCTGCGGGGATGGTGGGCTGGTGCATATGCAGGGCGATCGCGAAAGCCGAGTGGATCTGATCCAGGGCTAAATTTGTGCGCGGTAAAAAGACGGCGGTGGAGGGGCGCGTGACGGCAGTGACGGTAGTTTCCCAACCACACAGATTGGGCCAGCCCGATCGCAGTTCATCCAGTTGCGGCAGATGGGTCTGGTCAGCGGTGAGCGTGGAGGTCATAAGAATAGCGGTAAGAGAACTGGAAGCGGCATATTAGGATACCACGGGACTCAAATCCGACCTTGAATGCCCTGAGTCATGAGAATTAATTCAGCACGGCAAATATCACTGTCGCTGCCACTCACTAATAGTAAGTAATCTCCTTGCAAAACTTGGGAGAGATAGGTATCGATCAGTCGGCGAGCCATTTTCTGCCCGATCGCCCCACCCACCGCGTCACCCGTCAGAGTGCCAAGGCCAGTCAGGGAAACTAACGACACGGCCACCGCTGCCAGCAGAATTTCACCGATGCCAGGCACAAGCAACAAGCCCAATCCTGCTAACAAGCCAGACAGCGCACCCGTATAGCGACCAATGATCTGACCGCGTTGGCGATCACCAGAGGCGTAGGTCATAGTTTTGACATTCACCCGATGCAACAGTTCCTTAATCGGAACGGTTGCCGCCAGATCCAGTTTATCGCCCGTGAAAAAGCGAGTATCTCGACCTACCAAAAAGATTTGTGTCAGCGGAAAGCCTGACAGGACTAAATGATCCACGGCCTGCCCAACCGTGTCCAAGTCGGGCATAATCGCGATCGCCCGGATCGATTGATGAGTTGTCATGATCTACCCCCTGCGTCGGTCGTCAGAAATTGCGTGGAATCATTCCTAATCTATCTTTCTCAAGGCAAAGATTGAAAGGTTTGTCATCAGTTCTAATGACTAAAAACATTGAAGTTTTTCATCGGTCTCCAGCCCCTCAACCCAGCATGTTGGCCTTTGACCTTGGCCTCAGTGAGCTGCCAGAGCTACACTCTAAAGACTTTTCCGTATATACCGCTACAGGGTTCTCCAGATCTTTAAAAAACTTTGGCCAAACTGGTCAGCCTGAGTACAATTCCAGGGTTCTGTTTGGATCACGTTTGGGGTAGCCGCACATGGTCGAATGCAAGCCGCAGGAACGCCGCTGGGTGAGGGTGCTGCTGGGGATCGGGTTATGGGGACTGCTGAGTTTTGCCCGTCCAGCGATCGCGCTGCCGGTCTCGTTGCCACTGGCACAAGCGGCTGTGAATGATTTGCAGACCTATCAACAACGCTTAGAACAGCAAAAGTCTGAGGTTGCCGCCGAACGCGATCGCTTGCAAAACCTGGAAGGAGCCGCCCAAAAAACCCTGCAAGGGGTCAAACGCGGGTTGCAAACCACAACTCAAACGCTGCAAGCCAATCAGACTCAACTACAAGCTGAGACGGCTAAATTAAAAAGCTTAGAAGGCAAACTGACCACCGCGGAACAGGCTTATGAACACAAGCGATCGGCCACCATTGCCCGCCTCCAATTTTTGCAGCGACAGCACCGGGATCAGGGCTGGGCTGTGTTGCTCCAGAGTCGCAGTTTGAATGAGTTTCTGGATCGCCGGTACCAGTTGAAACGAGTGCATCAGACGGATCAGCGCACCCTCCTGAGTTTAAAGGCAGACGCGGAGCAGTTAGAACAAAAACGGCAGGCGTTGGAACAAACGCGGATGTCCATTACCCTACTGACCCAACAACTTGCAGCCCAAAAAGGCCAACTGGAACAATTAGCCGTCGATCAAAAAAGCGCGATCGCCCATTTGCGCAGCGATCGGCGCGCCATGGAAGTGGCTGAAAACCAGTTGGAACAGGACGCTCAAGCGGTCACAGCGCTGATTAATCAACGTCTAGCGGGCACGAACATCGCCTTTCGCGGCAGTGGTCAGATGCTGGTACCTGTGGTCGGCGAACTGACCAGTCCTTTCGGCTGGCGGATGCATCCCGTGTTGGGTTATGAGCGATTTCATGCCGGGATTGACTTCGGTGCCGATTACGGGACTGCAATTCACGCTGCCGAACGGGGCACCGTCATTTTTGCGGGCTGGTATGGCGGTTATGGCAACGCGGTGATTATTGACCACGGAGGCGGCATTACCAGCCTCTATGCCCATGCCAGCGAACTGTATGTGGTGGAGGGGCAAACGGTACAACGTGGACAGGCGATCGCCGCAGTTGGCTCCACCGGCCTCTCAACCGGCCCCCATCTCCACTTTGAAGTCCGCCGAGACGGCGAACCCACCGATCCAGTCGCGTTTTTATAACAGGCGATCGCGGATGACTGCGATCGCTCATCGCTGACCCTCAAATTCCCATTACCCATTACCCATT
>JAIXVO010000730.1 GCA_027482985.1 Cyanobacteriota bacterium | reverse complement strand
TTCAGAAAAAAAAAAAAAAAAAAAGCCAGATCGAACTAGCTGACTTGTATGATGAACCGCTAGACCGCTTTGGGGAGAATGCTATAGAACGATTATTTACAGAGAAAGAGGTTGATGAGCTAATTAAACTCATGACAAAACTAGCAGCGTAGTTGGAGCAATTTTTAAGTATGGTTGACAATCTGGAAACGCAAGAAGAAAATCAATATTTTGATCAAAAAGTGCCAAATGAAATTTTTAATGAAGCATATCAAACCGAAAATAAAAGTTTACTTTTAGATCAATACAAATTATATGTGGATATGCACGACAAGGTGGTTGAGAGGAGAGGTCGAACAAACAACTTCTATATATCACTACTATCTGGCGCACTTGCTTTTATTTCAATATTGGGAAATGAGAAAATATTGAATATAAATAGAAGTATTGATCCACTGGTAATAGTTTTTTTGGTAGGCTTGCTAGGTTTATCACTATGTTTTCTCTGGCTAATTAACATCCGTGGGTATGCGTTTCTCATAAGACGTAAAGTGAAGGTTATTCGCGAAATGGAGAAATATCTTCCCTTCTATGCCTATTGCCGAGAAGAGGTTTTATGGAGGGAAGAAATAGGTGAACGCTTCACTAAAGCGCTAAGAATATCAACCACTGAGCAGTTTGTTTCAATAGTTTTTGGTGCTGTGTTTTTGGTAATAACTGTCTATTCATTCATTAACTTGCGAAAATGAGCACACTTTTTTCGTGCGCTGAAATATCTCTTAAACAACATGCTGACTGATTCGGAGCTTCGATCGAAAGTTGACCAAATTTGGGATCGTTTGTGGTCGTCGGGGTTGTCAAACCCGATGGACTCTATCGAGCAATTCTCCTACCTGCTCTTTCTCAAGCGGTTGGATGATGCCGAAAAGAAACGCGAGAAGCTGGCAGGATTGCGGCAACAAGCTTTTATCCCAGCGATTAAGCCAGAATTGCGGTGGTCGGAGTGGGTGAAGAAACCAGCGGCAGACGCACTGAAGCATCTCCGGGAAAAAGTCTTTCCGGCGTTGCGGGAGATGGGCACTGAGGGCAGCTCCTTTGAGCGGTATATGCAAAATGCTGAGTTCAAAGTGAGTAAGCCCAGCACGTTGATCGAAGTCTGCAATCTGATCGACCAGATGAAGATTTCGGAGCAGAACCAGGATGTGCAGGGCGACTTGTATGAATACCTGCTGAGTAAGTTGAGTGTGGCGGGGCGTAATGGGCAGTTCCGCACCCCCCGGCATATCATTCGGATGATGGTGAACATGGTAGACCCCAAGCCCAGGGAACGAATTGGCGACCTGGCCGCGGGCACCTGTGGCTTTTTAGTGAATGCCTATCAGCACATCCTGGAGCAGACCACGCTCGATGCGCTGGAGTCGGAACAACGGGAGTTCTTGCAAAAAGAGGCATTTACCGCCTATGACAATGATTCCGGCATGACGATGTTGCGGATTGGGTCGATGAACCTGATGCTGCACGGGATTCAGCATCCGCGCTTCTTTTACATGGATACGCTCTCGAAGGCGTTTCAGGATGAGAAGTCACTGGATGTGGTGCTGATGAATCCGCCGTTCAAAGGGAAGATGGACGAGTCGGATATTAACCCCACGCTGCCGACCAAAGTCAAAAAGACGGAGCTACTGTTTCTGCATTTGATCCTGCGGGTGCTGGAGATGGGCGGACGCTGTGCGGTGATTGTGCCGGATGGGGTGTTGTTTGGTTCCAGCAAAGCCCACATCGAAATTCGGAAGCAACTGATTGAGGAGAATCGGCTGGATGGGGTGGTTTCGATGCCCAGTGGCGTGTTTAAGCCCTATGCGGGCGTGTCTACAGCGGTGTTGCTCTTTACCCGTGGCGGTACGACCGATCGCATCTGGTTCTATGACATGGATCATGATGGCTTTTCCCTGGATGACAAGCGGCAGCCGACACCCGAGCAAAATGATATTCCCGATTTGTTGTTGTGCTGGCAACACCGCTTTGATTCAGAATTTACGGCGAATCGGGCCACGCGCCTGGCCGATTTGAAGCGGACGATCGCGCCTCTGAAAACGGAACGCTTGTTACTTCAGAAGGAGATTAACCGGCTGATGTTTGAGGCGGCGATCGCCCCGGAAGATGACGAGGAAAAACAGCAGGCGTTGGCAACCGATCAGCAAAAGTTGACCCTGCTCCATGAGCAGATGGCTCCGTTGCAGTGGGAGATCAACCAGTTGAATCGTCAGTTTTGGGTGACGAAGGCGCAGGTGCAGGGGCAGAAGTATGATCTGTCTGCCAGTCGCTACCGCCAGATTGAGCAGGATGAAGTGTATTACGAATCGCCCCAGGTGACGATGGCGCGGTTGTTGAAGTTGGAGCATGTGATGGCGGCGGAAGTGGCAGAATTAGAGAAACTGTTGGAGGGGTAGGCAGATGGTTGCAACCGTAAACAGCCTGACGTTGGAAGAATTTTTGCAGCTTCCAGAGACAAAACCTGCGTCGGAATTTATCAATGGAGAGGTGCGCCAGAAGCCCATGCCCCAGGGAGAACATAGCCGCTTACAGTGGAAATTGTGCGAAGCCGTGAATCGCATCGCGGAACCCCAAAAAATTGCCGCTGCCTTTCCAGAACTGCGTTGCACCTTTGGCGGCGCGTCTGTTGTCCCGGATGTGGCTGTCTTCCGCTGGGAGCGCATTCCTCGGACTAAGGCTGGCAGAGTCGCCAATCGCTTCAACCTCTATCCTGATTGGGCCATTGAGATCCTTTCCCCCAACCAAAATTTGACGAAAGTCTTGGGCAACTTGCTCCACTGCTCCCAGCACGGCACAGAGTTAGGCTGGTTGTTGAACCCAGCCGAGGAAAGTATTTTGATTGTGCTGCCAGAACAACGAGTGCAGTTGTTGACAGGCGCTCAGGTGTTACCCGTTCTCGCTGGGCTATCGCTGGAGTTGACTGCTGAACAGGTGTTTAGCTGGCTGAGTTTGTAAGGAGATGAAGGATGTTAACCAATCCACAACAACAGGCATTACTCGAAAAAATCCTCAGCCTGCCTCCTGAGAAGGTGACAGCCGTTGAGGTCTTTATAGACTCCCTGCTGGATCAGACTCAAGATAAACAGTTGGTGATGGCCACCACAAAGTTGTCGGAACCTGCATTTGCTAAGGTTTGGGATAATCCTGACGATGCTTCTTACGATTATCAGAAGTGTTTGTAAGGGCACAAAAATGCTTCCAAATGATTGGCAAGAAGTAAAGCTTTCAGACCTTTGTAAAACTATCACTGATGGTACTCACCAACCACCACGTTTTACAAATGAAGGTATTCCATTTCTATTTGTTCGTAATATCGTTGGCGGACGTATTGATTTCAATGTCGAAAAATATGTTTCTCAAGAAACGTATGAAGAACTAACTCGTCGGCACCGTCCAGAACTTGGAGATATACTTTTCAGTGCAGTAGGAAGCTTTGGGGTGGCAGTTGTTATAGATACTGCTCGACCATTTACCTTTCAGCGTCATATTGCTTTCATTAAGCCTAGAAAAGAGAAAATCGATCCTTATTTTCTAGCACTTTATTTGAATTCATCTGGAGGTAGACAGCAAAGTGAACTAACAGCTACTGGCGGATCTCAACGGACTGTTACGTTGCAAGCACTCGCTGATTTTAATATTCCTCTACCACCGATCGCAGAACAGAAGCGGATTGCCTCGATCGCCCAGAAATGCGATCGCCTCCGCCGCACCCGCCGCTATACCCAACAACTCAGCGATGGTTACCTGCGATCGGTCTTCCTCGAAATGTTTGGTGATCCTTCTACCAACTCAAAAGGTTGGGATGTTGGCATTATTGATGACATTTTAGCTTCCTCTCAATATGGAACTTCTGAGAGGTCAAATTCAGAGAAACGAGGATATCCCGTTCTTAGTATGAGTAACTTAACTTATTCAGGAAGACTTAATCTTAGTTCTTTGTCTTATGTAGAGCTATCGGATCAGGAATTCCAAGAGTTAAAACTAACTCCTGGCGATGTGATATTCAATCGAACTAATTCAGCAGAGCTAGTAGGAAAAACGGCTCATTGGAACTCAAATATTGATGCTGTAGTGGCATCTTACTTAGTAAAGCTAAAACTTAAGAAATTGATCCATCCTGATTATTTTGTTGCCTTGCTGAATTCGCAGTATTTCAAAAAACTGTTTCAAGAAAGGTGTAAAAAAGCAATTGGTCAATCAAACATTAGCCCAACTCTTTTAAGAGAATTTCCTGTTCTAATCCCACCTCTTCCTCTTCAGGAAAAATTTGCTCAAATTGTGCAGCGGTATGAACGGCTCCGCACTCAGCAACGAGAAGCCGAGCGGCAGGCAGAGCATTTATTTCAAACGGTGCTCCATCGCGCCTTTCGGGGTGAATTGTAGAAATCTTTGTTCATGAATGGCGGCCAGTTGCGCCACTGCCTGATCTGTCCAAAACACATTCATCCAGGCAACCCAAACCGCGATCGCACATTCTCAATAGTTTGAACCTTACCCGCTTTGCTGTCTGCCAAACCCGCCTCAACTGCAAGCCGCACATAGATTTGATCCATCAAATCTTCCCAAGTGGAATCTTCTGGCAGACTTTCCACCAGGCGGCGGGCTTCTTCTTTAATATTCGAGGATTCTATAGGGCCACAGTAGAATCAGGCAACCTCATTCTATTCTGCTTGTCGCTTTGCCAGGATGAGCAACCCAGTCCTTACCCCTAATTGTTCTCCTTGATCCAAGGAAATGCCCAAGGCAAGAGGTTCTTCATCTGTAGGATGGCAAGATTAAATTGGGATAAACTTCAACCGCTGTTAAAGCCCTCCGGATCGGGGAATCCTAAACTGGAATAGTTAAACAACGGACTTGTGAGGTGGCAATCATGCCTATGAAAAGAGGCGATCGGCGTAGTGATTCCGACGACAACTCCATCCGCCATCCCACCTCCCGCCAAGCAGAGCCAACCTCCCCCCACGAACTCAAAAGCCTTCTGCTCAAAGCTCGAAGCGACAGAGATGAACTCCGCCAGCGCACCCAAGAACTGGAACAACAACACCACACGGCTCTGACGCTCTACCAGGAAGAACAGCAACGGTATCACTCCACCCTCACCCTCTACCAGGAAGAACAAGAACGCTATCGCTCCACGCTCACCCTTTACCAGGAAGCTCACACCCAGGCCCAGTCCTACCTCACCCTCTACAACCAGGAACAAGCGCGATCGCAGGAACTCGCCACTCAATACGAAACCGCTGTCACCGAACGCCAGCATTACCTCACCCTTTACAACCAGGCTCAAGACGACCTCAAATTTGAACGCCGCTCCAAAGCGGGCATCAAAGGCTGGGAAACCCGCCGCAAACGGGAGAACGAACAGCTGAAACAAGAAATCGGCGAAATGACCGTCATCCTGCGCGACTCCATGCACCGCGAAGAAGACGCACTCACCAACCTGGAAGCGATCGCCACCCGCATGGATCGGATTCAGACCTTAATCAATTCCGTTGACGCCGAACCCGGCGATAATGCCATTGGCTTCCTGCAAAAACTCCAACGCATCTGGCAAGCTGTGAAAGAGATCCTCGCCGAGTAGACCACCCCCATGAGCGACGATTTAGATTCCCTCCCTCCCACCCCAGTCACCTCGGCGCTGGGCGATCGCATCCGCACCCTCACCAGCCAGCTCCGGCAAGAACGCGACGTGCAGATCAAAGCCACCTCCCGCCTGCTGGGAGCTGCTGCCCAGATCGCCGTGAATCACGATCGCTTAATTGATCAGGTGGTAGAAATGGCAGAAGCAGATCTGGAGCCGCAAACCCAGCTTCACCCCACAGAACCTTACACGGGCGATCGCCTCAAGCAACAATTCACCTCCTTCAAGGAAGCTAAAGCCCACTTCAATGTCAAGGCGAATAGCTGGGATACCCTTGCCGCCAAACTCAACGAACCGGCTGCCGCCGCTTCACCTCCAAAAGCCACTTCCCAAGATGTCGTTGGTCAACGGCTAGACGCGATCGAGCAGGAGCTGCAACTCCTCCGCAATGACCTGAATCAAGTGCTACATGCACTAGCCGCAGTCGTAGAAAAGCGATCGTGATCCGCCCGAAGCGATCGGTCATCGCGCCACTCTCACAGCATCAGAAAAATCAGTTGCCCGATTATTTATCCAGTATGCTTGGGAAGTGAAAAGACTTTGACACGCTGATGAGCAAAATTCTTGCCATTTTCAACCAGTCAGGTGGCGTTGGGAAGAGCACTTTAACCATGAATTTGGGCTACCATCTGGCTCAACGCAAAAAGAGTGTGTTGCTAGTAGACATGGACCCACAGGCAAGTCTCACCACGTTTATGGGCTTAGAGCCATCAGACTTAGACAAAACAATTTACGAGTCTGTCATGGCGGGTGAACCACTCTCCATCCATCCCAATATGCATGGAACCGATTTGGTTCCCGCCAACATCAACCTGAGCGGTGCTGAGTTAGAGTTGGTCGTCGCCGATCTGCGGGATTACCGACTGAAAGAGGCATTAAGTGAAGCCGTGGAGCAGTACGACTTCATGCTGATCGATTGTCCTCCCAGCCTCGGCATCCTCAGTTATATCAGTCTGGTCGCTGCCACCCATGTCCTAATTCCCATCCAAACCCAATACAAATCCCTCAAGGGCACAGAGCTTCTGCTCCAGACCATCGCTCGTGTGCGATCGCGGGCCAACAAAAACTTGAAGGTTGCGGGTGTTGTTCCCACCATGCACGAAGCCAGAACGGTGCAGGGCGGCATGGCGTTACAGTCTATTCAAGAGCAACTCTCGAAAATTGGGACTGTATTTCCCACAATTCCTCGTTCCATCAGCTTTGCCGACGCCTCTCAAGAGCATTTACCCTTAGCACTGTACAACTCAAAGCATCCAGCCGTAGGATTATTCGACAAAATTGCGCGGAGCTTAGAGAAACTATCATGAACGGCAGAAAGCGTAGCAGTCAGCCTTACGAAATTAAAGGGGTTGATGCGTTGTTTGGGACAGTTGAGGCAGCGGCATCCAGCGATCGCACCCTGCCCCTGGCAAATATCATCCCATCCGCGCAACAACCCCGTAGATACTTCGATCAAGAGAAACTGCATCACTTAGTTGAGTCAGTCCAGCAACATGGCATTTTAGAACCGCTGTTAGTCCGTCCTAGAGAGCAGGGGAAGTATCAACTCATTGCTGGAGAACGCCGTTATCGGGCGGCGACCATTCTGGGGCTGTCTGAAGTCCCAGTCGTGATTCGAGACTTTGATGACCAAGAGGCTTTACAGGTTGCGCTGGTGGAAAACCTCCAACGGGAAGACCTGAACCCCATTGAAGAAACCGAGGGCGTTTTAGATTTAGTGGCACTCCGACTCCAGAAGCCGCGAGAGGATGTCATTACCCTGCTCAATCAGGCTGCCCATCGCGATCGTTATGCTGTGGATAACGTTATCCACAGCAAAGAATGGCAGGTTTTACAGGAAGTTTTCGAGGCCGTGGGACGATTTACCCCGGAAAGTTTCCGTACGAATCGCCTGCCCTTACTGAACCTCCCAACGGATGTCTTGGAGGCCCTGCGTCAGGGAAAACTGGAATACACCAAGGCCAGAGTTTTATCACGGGTCAAGGATGAGACGCAGCGAGGTGAGCTACTGGATAATGCCATTTCTCAAGGCTTGAGCTTGAATGAGATTAAGCAGCAGGTTGAAGAAATCAAGTCAGCTCAAATCCCTGCTAAGGACTCTGAGGACTCTGAGGAATCCTTGAAGCAAGAGTTTTCCAGTCGGTTATTAGAAGTAACCAAACGCTTGAGAAAGGGGAAAATTTGGACTGACTCCAAAAAAAGGCAGAAAGCCGAAAAGCTACTAGCCGAGTTAGCCAAACTGGTGGAGCACTAGACTGTCAATCCTAAGGTTGTGCATCTTGCCGTGTTTCGACTTCGCTCAACACTCGTCCTTTTTAGGTTGCGGTGCATGGTCTAATCTTCCTCACTGGTGCTCTCAATCGCCGCCGCGATCGCTTCTATTTCCTGTTCAAGTTCCTCAACGGATGGGAGATTTGACTTAAATTCATCCGGCAGTGCCGCCGTCGTGCGGTAGGTTGACACGCCGATCGGTTGAGTCATGCCCCGCAACGCATACTCAACAACGGGTTTATTCTTGGATCGACACAACACAATCCCGATCGTTGGGTTGTCACCTGGCCGACGCAGTTTATCATCCACCACATTCACATAAAAATTGATTTGCCCAGAATACTCTGGCTTGAAATCTGTGGTCTTTAGTTCAATCACCACAAAGCAGCTTAAACCCAGGTGGTAAAAGAGGAGATCCACCATAAATTCATCTCCCCCCACCTCTAAGCGATACTGACTCCCCACAAAAGCAAACCCCACCCCAAGCTCCAACAGAAACTTCTGCATGTGCTCCAGTAGCGCTCGTTCCAGTTCCCGTTCAATCGTCTTTTCCCGCAGCCCCAAAAATTCCAGATTGTACTCAGACTTCAACAAACTTTGAGCCAGGTCAGATTGCTCCGGCGGTAACACCGCTTGAAAATTGGTTAACGCCCCACCCATGCGGCTATAAAGATCACCATCAATCTGATGGATCAAAACGCTCCGACTCCAGCCATTTTCGACCGTCTTTTGCATGTACCAAAGGCGCTGTACTGGATCTTTTACCTTATCCAAAATGACGCAGTGATGCCTCCAGGGAATTTGTCCACCAAGCTGGTGGACAAATTCTGGTTGGGGATAGGTCTCCGCAAACAACCGCATGTAGGTGAGATTGGTGCGAGAGAAACCCCCCATCTCAGGAAAAGCCTCCCGCAGATCTTTCGCGAGCCGTTCAATGACTTTCGCTCCCCAGCCTTCTACTTGCTGGCGGTTTAAAATCTCCTGTCCAATCTCCCAATACAACTCAACCAGTTCTGCGTTCACTGCCAACGCAGCTTTGATTTGAGCAGAACGAATCCGTACTTTCAGAGTCCGCACAAAGTCGTCGTAATTATCAGGCAGAAAATTCGATTGTTTGGGCATGTAGAACGGTTTGCAACAGGGCTGATAAATTCTTCACAATACACCCTACCGCATCAATGGCTTTCCTGAAGCACGATCGACACCTGGGCAAGCAATGCGTCTTGTTCAACCTGGGTATTCACAGGAAACCGTTGCCACTCCGCACACACGCGCAAATCAGCAAACAACTGGTCATGATCCTCATGAAAATGGAGAAAGGCATTGGATTTCCAATAGAAGATGCCTCGCTTCTTTTCTTTCAACCCCGGATGCTGACGCATCGCAGCGAGTAGGTCTTCTAAATTATTTAGCGCGTCCTGACTTGCGTGTTTCATCCTGCAACGCCTGATCGGAACGAGAATCCAGTGAATCGCTTTAACAACTGTCAGATTAAAGTTTACACTCGCGCTCACAAAGTAGCAGTGTGCCAGTTGGAGGTGTAAAAGAAACGGTCGTTTCTTTTACACTTACGATCGCTCTTCTCAATCATGGCTTTCAAGCCTATAAAACTGTAAATTAACTTGTCTCTTAATCTATGTTTTAAAATGAGCCAGGTTTAACAAGTTCTGATACAGTTTGAGTACATTAGAACTCCTCATTATGCTCATTGGGTACGAACGGGTCTCAACCGATGACCAAAACTTGAACTTGCAACATGATGCCCTCAAGCAAGCGGGGTGCGATCGCATCTTCTCCGACAAGATGAGTGGCACCAAAGCCGATCGCCCTGGACTCAAAGAAGCCTTCGATTATGTCCGCTCCGGCGATACGTTAGTGGTGTGGCGGCTCGATCGCCTGGGGCGATCGCTCAAAGATTTGATTGCGCTGGTTGAAGACCTGGAACGGCGCGAGATTGGCTTTCGCTCGTTGCAAGAAAGCATCGATACCACGACCAGCGGCGGCAAGCTGATTTTTCACCTGTTTGGCGCATTGGCAGAATTTGAACGCAACTTGATTCGCGAACGGACTCAAGCGGGATTGCAAGCTGCTAGAGCCAGAGGGCGAACGGGGGGACGCAGACCAAAGTTAACGCAACAGCAGATTGAAATTGGGCGATCGCTCGCAGCCGATCCCACCCGCAGCGTCACGTCCATTTGTGAACACCTCCAGATCAGTCGCCCCACCTTCTACCGCTACATTCACGCATCAGTTTTGAAGTGAGACGACAGGGCAACGGAGGAAAAGCGGCTGTAAGTGTAGAGAAGTGCTTTTTGACAGGCGGCAGCGAATTCGCCTTGAACGATGACAGGCTGCCGCCTTGAACTGAGTGGCGCAATGAAGGTTAGCGGGTCGTTGGGACGGGCCTACCCGCTAACGATTTCAAGGACAATTAACGTCCGACTCGCTCGTTTTGCAGGTACTCCTGCACCTGGAACGGGAATGGCTCATCAGGAGCGGTCTGGTTCACCTGGTCTGCCAGATGCGGTGGCAAGTTTGCGAGCGATCGCGCGGTTGTCGCGTTGGCAGCGGGAGCAATCAGGGTGGACAAAACCAGAGTCGAAACAAAAGCGATGAAAGGACGTGACATGATGTGATCTCCGAATGGGTAATGTGAATCAGGGATGTTTGAGGTTGCTGTCAGGTGGGGCAGGTGTCCTGTGCCTGACACTTATTACTTTCGGGGATGGGCGTGAAGGAGAAGTGAACGGCGCATGAAAGGTTTTTCATGCAAATAACCACAATCATTCCAGCCTAAATTTGCCAGCAGAATGAGGGCACAGTGGCTTTCTGCCCTATCCCCGAAGCTCTATCAGCAATGCTCAATCATTACGCTCGCAGTCGATAGCCAATACCTCTAATCGTTTCGATGAACTCACTCCCTAACTTCTTGCGTAACTGTTTCACATACGCATCAACCACATTAGAACCAGGGTCATAGTCATAACCCCAGACTCGATTCAGGAGTTGTTCTCGACTCATCACTTGCATTGGATGACGGAGAAAGATTTCTGTGAGTGCAAACTCTTTCACTGACAAATCTACGAGTTGATGGTGCACCCACACCTGGCGAGTCAGCAAATCTAAGACAATCTCACCCACCTGTAAGGTCGTTTCCCGACTGCTCTTACGGTTCGCGATCGCGGCATCACGGAGTTGCACCCGGACTCGCGCCAGCAGTTCGGTAAACTCAAAGGGTTTCGTTACATAGTCATTCGCGCCCCCTTCAAGGGCCTTGACCGTATCCTCGACTTCATCTTGCGCCGTCAGCACAATAATCCGCAGCCGTTCGCCTCGACCCCGGACTTCTTCCAGCACTTGCCAGCCATCTTTACCAGGCAAGCCTAAATCCAGAATCAACAGGTCAAACTCATCGCTGCGAGCCATCGCCACGGCTTCATGCCCGTTTTTCGCAACGGTGGTGGTAAAGCCGTTGGCCCGCAATCCTTTTTCGAGGAAGGCGGCGATCCGGGCTTCATCTTCGGCAATTAACAGACGATTCATGGGGCTTTTTCGGACGGCAGGAACTGAGGCAGAGCCGGAGTGGGTGTAACCGATCGCAGCGGCAAGGGGCGGGCTGCCACGGGCGTGGGTTCTGGCTGGCGCGGCAGTGTGATGGTGAATGTTGTGCCGACTCCCAGGTGGCTGACCACGGCGACCGAACCATGATGCGCTTTGACGAGTGCCTGCACAATGGCTAACCCTAAACCCGCCCCGTCCGATCGCCGTTCACTGTTTGCGCCTCTTGCAAATCGATTAAAAATCCGGTCCTGGTCTGCCGGGGCAATGCCTTCGCCTGTATCTCGCACCCAAACCTGAATCGTATCGGGGTGCAGAGCCGAACCGATCGCGATCGTGTCGCCCGGTTGGGTATATTGCGTGGCATTCTGAGCCAAATTCATGATCACCTGGGTCAGCCGCTGGCGATCGCCCACCAGTTCGCCGGTGCCCATTGCGTCCAATTGCCAATTGCGGGGGGCTAACCCTTTGGCTTTCGCCAAGAGTTCCTGCGTGAAGGGAGCCAGGTCCACCACACCCAACTTCAAAAAATTGGGACGTTCCGCCCGCATCAGCAACAGTAAGTCACTCACAAAGCGATTCATCCGCTTCAGTTCATCCCGCACCAGCGCCACAGTCGCCGCCCGTTCTACCGGATCATCCTCCAGCAATTCCAGATGGCCCTGAATGATGGTGATGGGGGTACGGAGTTCATGACTGACATCTTTGATGAAATCCTGCTGACTGGTAAAGGCCGATTGGAGGCGATCGAGCATCTGGTTAAAGGTGAGCGTCAACTCGGCAATTTCATCATTACCCCGCACCGGCATCCGCTGGGTCAGATCGGTGTCAGTAATCATCTGAGCCGTTTCCTTCAACTGCCGCAGGGGAGCCAGTAAGCGTCCTGCGGTAATCCAGGCGATCGCCATAAACAAAATCAACATCGCGATCGTCACCTGCACAACGAGAGCCAGCGTCGTTTCCCCCATCTCATACCGCAAGGTGGCATCATACACACCCACGATCGCGCCCGTTTGCCCATTAATCGCCACCGGCTCGACCACGCGAATGAAATAATCCTCTCGCACAAAGGGCACGTTGGCTGGGGTGCTCTCTGCCCAGGCTTGGATCAAAGCCGCGTTAGACCGGAGCAGGGGCGGCAATGGAGCGGTTTGAGCGGCATGCACTTGCCCATTCCAGACGAGAAACAAATACTCATTGGGGGCGTTCACTTGCGTCTGGGTGAAGTTCTGGAGGGTGGCGATCGCGGTTGCCGGGGTGAGGGCAGCGCCCGTTTGTGCCATTTCCTGTTGCAACACATCAATCTCTCGTTGCAAGCGGGCACTGGCCTGTTGCTCTTCTAACGCACAGAAAATCTTAAACGTCGCCCACACCGAACTCAGCGTAATACAGAGCGACAGCAGAAAATACCAGACCAACAAGCGCGATCGCACCCCGGTAAAGGCACCGCGCCAGGCCCGCTCTGGGTGCAATCCTGTTTTGAGCAGCCAAATCGGTGTCGAAATCTTGGGTTTCATGCTTCTCACCAAATAGCACCCCCACAGATGCCGTGTTGTGGACTCAACATCGACTTGGGAAAGACAGGACAGGTCAAGTTAGCACCCGCCGCATCTTTCCCAATAGCCTATCAGAAGTAATCGGAGCAGCGGGATTGAGGTTTATAAGAACCACTGAATGCCATTCACCAGATACACGCCACCCGCCAGGATCAACGCCGTACTGCCAACGCGAATCACCCAGTCTGACTGACCTAACAGCACCCGGCTGTGCTTGACCAACCCCGTGTAAAGACTGGCACCAAAGATTACCGCTGTGTAGCCGAATCCGTAGCTGGCCAGCGTCACCACACTCACCCAGGATGAACCTGTAGCCGCCGCCGCCGCAATGACTGCAAACAACACGGGACTGGAGCAGGGCGAACTAATGAGGGCAAAGGTTAAGCCCACACCGTAGGGACCGACGGCGGCAACAGCGGCTTGCGGTTGCGGCAGCGGCAGGTGAATCAAGCCAGCAAAACTCAGCCCCATCACCAGAATCAGGGCACCCACGCCGACATTAAAGTAGCCCCGGTAATCCACCAACACTGCCGCCGCGAAGGAGGCAAACAACCCAAAGGTGCTAAAGACGGTGACCACGCCCAGAACAAATAAGCCCGCTTTGGCGAAGGCCGCCCGCCGAGATGTAATTTTGAGCGTGCCGATGTAGCTCAGGTTGACCGGGAGCAACGACAGAATGCAGGGTGAAATACTGGCAATTAAGCCACCCACAAACGCCAGGGGAATCAACACCAGAGGGTTACTTAAATTTTGCTGCTCTAACCACTGATGATAAGGTGCCTGCAGCTGCCCCACCCACTCCGTGAGCTGGGCATACCAGGCCGGGAAATGGGGAGCCAGGAACGTGAGGGCGATCGCTCCTAAAAACAGTCCGCCATAGAACCGGGTTTTAGCGGAGCCGAACGGTTGGCGACGAGCGGACGATCGCCCAGTGGTTTCAGGTTGCACCTGGGCAGGTGGCAAAGCAGGGGCAGGGGGATGGGATTTCATCACGGTTTCTCCAAAGGGGGAACGGGTGGCCAGAACATCAACAGCAGCCGACAACAGAACAGAGTTGACCGCAAACCGGGGCGTTGCGATGGGTGTTAGGAGCGAGTCGGACGGACGCGGGCGATCGCTCGATTAATCCCATCCACATAATCTTGCTGGTCGAAGTTGTAACGGAACTGGGTCAAAATCTGACCATTACTGGGATTGAGAATGGCCACCGTGGACGTTTGGGCGCGATGGGCGGCCAGAAAATCACTTAAGCCTAATTGTCTGGCTCTGGCTTCTGCGGTTTGCGTGGTGCTGCGATTCGTGACGTCAAACACCACAAAATTGACTTGCCCATTGAACTGTTGCTGCAAGGCATTCGTCACGGGTCGCAGTCGCTGACAAGCCGGACACCAATCAGCGTAAATTTTGACCACCGTGGGCTTGCCCTGCAACTCTGATGCCAGTCCGTTACCCCGGCGGGCTTGAGCGATCAAAGTTTCCTGCGACTCATCAAGCTCCGTCGCTTGAGCCGATGCCGTGCTGGCGGTGAGGGGGCGATCGGCATTCACCCAATGGATCAGGGGCGCAACACTCGTCACCGTGGCCAAACTCACGAAACCAATCAACAAACTCGTCTTGAACTTGCTATTCATGCTTAATTCCTCTCAATTAGGGATTCGAAAACTGTGAGCCAGCCTTGATCTGGTGCTGTCAGGCGGCGTTGCTTACAGTCCCTAATTTCGACGGCAAGCGTGATCCGTCGATGAAAAAACAATGAAAAAAAATTCATGCTGCCCAGGCGGTGAACAGCAGTCAGAGGCCAGCCGACAACAACCAAAGCCCTGCCTAAACCCAGCGCCGCTCCCTGAGACAGCGGATGGTCACTGATCGTGATCTCAATTTCCGGTCGTGGTCAATCGCGATCTCGCGTGATAGGCGATACGTCCCGCAATCCCTGTGATAAACCTCACGAGACGGCAACCTGATCATCACCAAGCAGCACTGGGAACAGGTGGGTTTCAGCCTGTAGATGCCAGAGTCAGCAACAATGCTGCAGCCCCCACTTACCAGGATTTTCACCATGAAAGCTCCATTTTCTTCACCTGCGACCCAATTTGTGATGAGTCTGACTGCGGGTGCATTAGGTCTGACCTTATTGGGTCTGCCCCTGACCGCCACTGCACAACAGTCCGCCAGCAACTCCAACACCGTGGAAGCGGCTCATACCACTCATCGCCGGATCTACGTTCACCACACGACTTGGAAGGTAGAACCCGCCAACAGTGGCCGCAAACATGACTACGCCCCGGTGCCCTGGGTATTTATGCCAGATGGCTCCGTTTATTCTGGGGATTTGTGGTCTGGTCACTGGGACTACCTGGAAAAAGGCAAGATTAGCGTCAATTTGACGATGAATGACGGCTCCCAGGATAGCTTCATTGTCAAATTCACGAGTCCCCACACCTTTACGGCCTACAAGCAGGGTCGCAATTATCGGTATGGCGTGCGGCTCTAATCGCCAGCTAGGTGGCCTCAGTCCAGGGCAGACCTGAGACCTCAGCACCACAGTTCACCCTCACGCTCTATCAACCAGGGTGTGAGGGCTTCTTTATCGATACCGATCAATTCAACTGAGAGTCGCCAAGCCCCAGCGCCAGGGAATTAAGCAGGGCTAATGCCGTTCAGAATCAATTCTTATACCAGGAAAACTATCTTTGTTGCCATTTGTAACAATATTTATTATATTTATTTACATAAGTTAACAAGACAGGAGTTCCGAGATGTATACCACCAGCACCGAAGGTTTGCTCAACAACTACGCCGTTGAACCTCCTGTCTATTACGCCGAATTCCCTTCTGAGTGGCAGATCCAGCGCTATACGCTGCAAGGCGCGATCGCCGCTTGGTTGGTCGGTTTAACCATCCTGACCGCAGTCTCAGTCAGCTAAGTCTGCGCGGAATCGTTTCTCCCGATTTTGCTCAGTTGTGAAAATGGCTTCTTAAGTCGTTTGGCTAGTTGCCCCAGTCTGCTCAGGCTGGGGTTTTGTTATGGGGGGAAATAGGGTGGGGCGATCGCCGTGAGTTAGGGACCAGGAAACCCGCGATCGCTTGCGGGGATCTCGCAGAGCACACAAACTCAATCCAGCCCAGCAGAAACCTTAGAACCCAGTGACCCGCTGGTCATGGACGCTGATGACTCACAGACTGCCCCGCAAAAGGAATTTGGGTGGTAGCAACGTTCAGCAACGGCCCCAACTCAAATACATTGTTATACCCGTAGGCTTTCAAAGACGTATAAGTTGACAGGTTGAGAGACGCCGCCGGAGCCTTGGTCGCAAACGCAGTCGGGCTACCTTCAAAATTGTTGTTGCAATAAATGAGGATTTGGGTGTCCTTACGGGGAATAACAGCAGCCAGGGATTCTGCTGTAAAGTCTGTGAAAGGCAGATTAATCGCCCCTTTGATGTGCCGGAGTCGGTACCGAGATTCACTCCGCGCATCCAGCAACACCACGCCCCGCGATCGCATCATCCTGATAAATTGGGCTTCTGTCAGTCGCCGTGATTCTCGTTCTTGGGCCGACTGAATCACGATTTCCCTGAATTTGTCATAGTCAATGAGCCGATTGGGGATGGCTTCCTGGGCACAGACCGGAGCAGCAACCAGGGTCGCCAAGACGAGGGAAAGAGGGAGTTTCATAGACTTGTGATGACGGGATGAATCAGACGATCGCCGAGATCTGAGTATTGTTCCTGCCCCTGGTGAGTGAGCGTTCAGTTTAACTTTCTGATCGCGGCTCGGCAAGGGGGGGCAGTGATGGTTGGCAGCATGATATTTCTTCCCGGTGTTTGGCTCCCGAATGATTTAGGACTGGAGAGCATGGAACCGCGATCGCGACCCATCGCCGGGAATTCTCAGCGCCATCAACACCGTCCCAGTGGTTGCCCGCACATGCTTGGGGTACTGGGAAGCGTTGAGCCGAGATCGCAAGTCTTCCCGAACTGGCGATAAGCGGGTTTATCCCCAACTCATCAACTCCTCACCCCTGAATTTTGTGCAAATCTAAGCAAGTTTAGAGCCAGGCACTACGCTGAGATATATTTTGAACGCATTGCATGATGTTCTCAATCGCTTTACCCGCTCTACCTTGGCGGCACCAAACTAAATCCAATCCTTGATAATACGTCTTCTTTCAGGCGGTAACTCGAATAGTAAGTAGCTAGGTGCAATTAAATATAAAACGTTCGAGCGTATAGTTACCCACTTGGCTACGAGCCTTCATGCCAGCAATCACATTGAGTGCTAAATCGTATTCGTTGTCAAACATCC
>JAIXVO010000423.1 GCA_027482985.1 Cyanobacteriota bacterium | reverse complement strand
TCGGGGCGTAAAATATTCTCACGATGTCCGGGACTATTCATCCAGCCGTCGATCGCTGCATTCGTGGGTTGTGGAATATTCGTGCTGGTAAACAGGTTTTCGCCCACCGTGAAGTAGAAAATTTTCGCGGCTTGGACGCGATCGCTGAGGGTTTCACCCTGCGGACTGACATGGGCAAAAAAGTTTTGGGTTGCCATCTGGCGACTGTAGTTCCGCGCCACCGCTGCTAACTGTTCATTGGCGCGGAGAGTCGTGAGTCCCTGTTGCTGCCGAATGACATTGATCCGCTGTTGTACCGCTGTTTCCATCTGCGCGGTCGTCTGCGATTGAGTAGTCCCGCCGACTACGGGTTGCGGGGTTGGGGTCGGTGTGAGAGGAGCCAGCCAGCGGGTCAGGCGACCGCGCTCCTGATAACCGACCAGCAACAGCGCCAATGAGACAATCAACAAGGAGAAACGGAATCCTGACATACGGTAGTCATTGAGCAATCAAGGGTCATTCTGGTTCTAACAAACCGGACTGTTGATTGTGTCATTCTGGCGGTAGTTCTCCCACCACTTCGATCTTGCCCTTGGGAGTCGCTTTGAGCACCACCGCCGCTCCCGATCGCGGCACAATCCCAGAAATGGCCGTGATATTCACCTGATGCGTGACTAATAGCAATACCCCCGGCGTTTGGCGATGACGTTGAATCAGTTGGCGAACGGCGGCAGTTTGTTTGCCCTCAGTTTGGCGATTTTGAAAGAATGAGTTGAGGGCGGGGAGGGGTTGCACTGCCCCTAATTGCATCAATCGCGCTGTGTCTAAACAACGACACCACTGGCTGGAAAAGACTTGCGCGATTTGAATTTGACGACGGCGAAACGCTTGCCCAATCCGCTCTGCCTGGGTGCGGCCAGCAGGAGACAGGTTCCGCTGGGTGGTGCAGTCATCCAACCGAAATTCCGGCGGATCGCCAGTGCCGGGCGCTTCTGCATGACGCAGCATGACGACATAGCCCGTGGGATTTTGGCGGAGTCGTTGCCAGGTAAGAGAGTCGGGGGCAGCGGTGGCGATCTCCCGACAACTACTGGTCATCAGGGCTACTGCGATCGCGGTGAGGAGCGATCGATTTAAATCACGGCTGGGGAACATGGATTGAACAATCTGAATGCTATGCAGGCTGCTGTTAGCGTAACGTATTAAGCTCTTGGAGTCGATGCGTTATGGCTAGCACCTAACACATCCTACAAGATTCTCCAGATTCAGAGATTGTTAGGAAAAAAAGGCGGTAGGGCAAGGTGAAGTTGTTGATATTGGGGGGCTGGTCGAGGGGTGTCGAAGTTGGCAACGGTGAGTCCTAATAACCGGACTTTACGAGTTAGATCTAAATGGGTGCGAAGCAACGCGATCGCTAATTCAGTAATTACAGCCTGATCTTGTAACTTGAAATTCACGGTTTGCGATCGCGTAATTTGTTGATAATCGGCATATTTGACTTTTAAGGTTAGCGTATAGCCTTGATGCTGATTTTTTTGTAATCGTTGTGCGACTTCGGCAGCAATTTTTTCTAAAGCTACGATCATTTGCTCTAGAGTATCTAAATCTGTGGCGAAAGACCGCTCTGCACCTACAGATTTTCGCTCTCGGTGGGGATTGACTGGACGGGGATCATCCGCTCTCGCCACCCGATAGTAATACCGTCCCGCCTTGCCAAAGTGTTGCACCAGATCGGCTTCTGTCCACTGGCACAAATCAGCTCCTGTGTGAATGCCTAAAGCCTGCATTTTTTGGGCTGTAGCCGTCCCCACACCATAAAATTTCGCGATCGGTAAGGCCGCAACAAACGCAGCAGCGGCATCCGGCGCAATCAAATACAACCCATCTGGTTTATCGTAACCAGAGGCAATTTTCGCTAAAAATTTATTGATCGAAACGCCCGCCGATGCGGTTAACTGGGTTTCGCGCCGGATCGCATCTTTGATCTCACGGGCGATCGCCATCGCTGAGGACAGTCCCACTTTATTCTGAGTCACATCCAGATAAGCTTCATCCAGCGCCAGCGGTTCGACTAAATCCGTGTAGCGATGAAAAATTTCCCGAATTTGGGTTGATACAGTCCGATACACTTCAAATCGCGGTGAGACAAAGATCAGATGGGGACAGCGTTGTTGCGCGATCCGCGATGGCAAGGCGGAATGAATGCCATACTGACGCGCTTCATAACTGGCTGCTGCCACCACTCCCCGCTGATCCGGTCTAGCGCCCACCGCGATCGCCTTGCCGCGATATGCCGGAAAATCCCGCTGTTCTACAGCAGCAAAGAAGGCATCCATATCCACATGGATGATTTTACGCAGTGGCGGTAGGGGCTGAGCCATCATGAGATTCAACCTAACTCGCATCAGGAGCCATCACTGCCTAACTGAATCGCGTACAGGTTCGCATACACGCCCTGTTGGGCTACCAGTTCGGCGTGGGTGCCTTGTTCCACGATCGCCCCTTGTTGCACGACCAGCACTTGATCCGCCTGGGTGACGGTACTCAGACGGTGGGCAATCACGAAACTGGTGCGCCCGATTAAGAGGCGGGCGATCGCGGCTTGGACTAATTTTTCTGTCCGGGTATCGATGCTGCTGGTCGCTTCATCCAAAATCAAAATGCGGGGATTAATTAGGACGGCTCTGGCAATGCTAATTAACTGCCGCTGACCTTGACTCAGGGGCGCACCCCGTTCTCCCAATTGGGTGCTGTAACCCTGGGGGAGTGAGGTAATAAATTCGTGCACATTCGCTGCTTGAGCCGCTGCTTCAATCTCTACTTGATTCGCATGGGGATAACCAAACGCAATATTTTCGGCGACAGTACCGGAGAACAATAAATTATCCTGTAGCACAATGCCAATTTGTCGTCGTAAACTTGCTTGCGTCACACTGCGAACATCAATATTATCGATCTTGACTGCCCCACCAGTAACATCATAGAACCGCAAAATGAGGTTAATAATACTACTTTTACCTGCTCCGGTGGGTCCCACTAAAGCGATCATTTGACCTGGTTGAGCATGCAAATTGACTTGTTTGAGCACCGTTTGATTTGCGGTGTAACCAAAGGTGACATTCTCAAACATGACATCACCCTGGATCGGGGGCATTGCCGCTGCATTGGGCGCGTCTTGAAGCTGAACGGGTTCATCCAGGAGTAAGAAGATTCGTTCTAAACCTGCAAAAGCTGATTGTGCCTGGGTGTAAAACTGGCTGAGAATTTGAATAGGGCGAAAGAACTGTTGCACATAGAGCAGAAATGCCGTCACGACACCCACTGTCGCGGCTCCGGTAACGGCGAGATAGCCGCCATAGGCCAGCACTCCAGCGGTTGCCAGGGTGTTGAGAAAGTCGATCGACGGTAGAAAGGCAGCAGTGACCGCCACCGCCTGCACATTGGCATCTCGGTTGGCGGCATTCAACTGGCTAAAAGTCTCAATATTGAGTTGAATCCGGTTAAACGCTTGAGCTTCGCGGACACTGCCGATATCTTCCTCCAATCGCGCCGAGAGTTCGCCAATGGTCTGGCGGGTGACGCGAAATCGGACGCGTGCCCAACGGGCAAATATCCCTGTGGTGAAAATCATCAACGGTACAGCCAGATTACTGACTAACCCCAGTTGCAGGTTGAGCACCAGCATGGCAATCACAATGCCCACCAAACTGAACAGGTTGCCCAGCATTTGTGCCACTGTTTGCCCAAATGCCTGGTTAACGGTATTGACATCGTTAATTAGCCGACTCATCAGATCGCCCGCTTCGCTCTGGTCAAAAAAGCTGAGGGGTAAGCTTTGGATTTTGGTGAAAATGTCCTGGCGTAATTGGGCGAGTAACCGCTGCATGATCGAGCCAACCCGGTAAATCTGTTGGCGAATTGCGCCTAATGCCAGCAAATAAAGCAGTCCCAACCCCGTTAGCAGTTGGATTAAGCCAGTCAAGTTGCCGGGAATAATCAAGTGATCAACTGACCAGCCTAAAAAGAGGGGACCGATCGCTTGGGTGGCGGCGTTAATCAAGACGCACAGCATGGCGACGGGAATTTCTTTACGGTAGGGCTGGAAATAGTGCAGAAAACGGCGCAGTGTGGAACGGGGGCGGGTGGCTTGCTGTTCTGCGGCCACAATGGGTGCCATGCCTCTCATGTGCGTCCTCCGGCTTTGACTTGAGATTCTAAAATCACGCCATACAGTGGGCTAGTTTGCATCAGTTCTTCGTGGGTGCCCTGGGCGACGAGTTGGCCTTTGTCCATCAGGAAAATGCGATCGGCATTGCGGACGGTACTGATCCGTTGGGCGACGACAAAGGTGGCACAGGAGCGATCGCGCATCAAGTCATCCAGCGAGGCTTGAATTTGGGCGGCGGTTTGGGCATCCACGGCAGAGGTGCTGTCATCCAGAATCAGAATGCTGTAATCCGTGAGCAGGGT
>JAIXVO010000567.1 GCA_027482985.1 Cyanobacteriota bacterium | reverse complement strand
TGGTTTCCAGCAGGTAGGGGTCACGATCGCTGCGCCAAGGGTGGGGGGCCGCGGTGGAGGCAGCAGTCTTGCGCCAATGATCAGACTGACGCATGTCGGCACCCGTGAGAATGAAGCCTTTGGGATCACGGGCGATCGCCCCATCCACCCATTCCGTACAGGGTTCCGCGCCAATGAAGATAAATAGGGATTGGGCGGGGACGGTTTCGGTTTCGTTGGTGACGGCATTGGCGATCGTGATGGACTCCAATTGCGTCTCGCCTTTCACTGCTGTCACGCTGCTAAAAACGCGCACCGCAATGTTAGGGGTGGAATCAATCTGGTCAATCAAATACTGGGACATACTCTTGGCCAGGGATTCGCCCCGCACCAGCATCGTTACCTGAGCGGCATATTTGGAGAAGTACATCGCCGCCTGTCCCGCCGAATTCGCGCCGCCCACAATGTAGACCGATTCGCCCTGACAAGATAGGGCTTCGGTTTGGGCGGCACCATAATACACTCCGGCTCCTGTCAGCCGTTCGACACCGGGAATGGTGAGTCTACGCCAGGAAACGCCCATCGCCAAAATCAGGGCATGGCAACTGATCTCACTACCATCCGCCAGGGTGACGATCCGGTAAGGATCTTGGATCTTGAGCCCGATCGCTTCCTGGGGTGACAAAATCTCCACGCCAAAGCGTTTGGCCTGGGTGACGGCGCGTCGGGCTAGATCACTGCCGCTCAAGCCGACGGGAAACCCTAAATAATTTTCAATCCGCGAACTGGTGCCAGCCTGTCCGCCGGGTGCTTCCCGCTCAATCATGACGGTGCGCAGTCCTTCCGAAGCGCCATACACGGCAGCGGCTAATCCAGCAGGGCCGCCCCCGACAATCACCAGATCATAAAAAGGATTACCTGCCTGCGTTTTCAAGCCAATGCGTTCAGCAATTTGGGTGGGCGTGGGTTGCAGCAAACTACTCCCATCCGCAAACAAGACCATCGGCAATTGCAGGCGATCGCAGCGGGCATATTCGGCTAACTTCTGGGCTTCTTCAGAGGACTCAATATCCAGCCATTCGTAGGGCACCTGATTGCGAGCCAAAAAGTCTTTCACCTGGTGGGATTGAGGCGACCAGCGGTTACCAATCACGCGCAGCCCTTCAAATGAAGGCCGGAACGAGGCGAACCAATCGGCTAACAAATCATCCAGCACTGGGTACAGTTTCTCTTCCGGCGGGTCCCACGGTTTCAGTAGGTAGTAGTCGAGACGGGCACTGTTGATGGCACGAATCGCCGCTTCTGTGTCCGCGTAAGCCGTCAGCAACACCCGTTTGGCGGTGGGATATTCCGGGATCGCCTGCTCCAAAAATTCCACCCCACTCATTTGGGGCATGCGTTGATCCGCCAGAAACAGCGCCACTACATCATTTTTCAATTTCAATTGTTGCAGGGCTTCTAGGGCCGCGGCTCCAGAGTCGGCGCGAATAATCCGAAAGCGATCGCCATACTGCTGACGTAAATCCCGCGCGATCGCCTGCAACACATCCGGATCATCATCCACAGTCAGAATTACGGGTTTAGCCATAGGGAAAAAATGCTGCCAACAGTACAACCGTTAATTTATCCAGTAAATTCTCCCGAATTGCAAGATCGCAGACTAAATTCAAGATTGCGTGCCGCCCTCAGCCCTGGCAGTGCAGTCTGGTGGCTGGGCATCACGCCTCTTGCCCCCTGAGTTTGGACGCGGTGCCCGTGATGTTATGTAGCCAGGAAATCCTCCAGTTAGAAGAGTTTCGCGCCTTGCCAGCAGACCGCCTGGAGTGGCTTTGCGATCGCGCTCGGACGATCGCCCTGCCGCTGAATGAAGTGCTGGTGCGGGAAGGGGAGATTGCGCGTGGCTTCTTTATTTTGTTGTCGGGTAGAATTGGGCTGACCCGCGTTAGTGATGGCACCGAAATGCCCGTGGGCCAGCATGAAGCGCCTGCCTTTTTTGGGGAAGTGCAAGTGTTGACGGGGGAACAAGTCCCCGTGACGCTGCGGGCGCTGACCGACTGCCAGCTGTATGAAATTGCCAGCGCCGACTTTCTAACAGTGCTGCATGAATGTCGGGAATTTGAGCAGTTGATCTTTCGGACGGTCGCCAGACGGTTGCGCGGGCTGGAATCCTTCATTCGGAGTCGGGAGAAAATGGCAGCGTTGGGCACCCTGTCCGCTGGCCTCGCCCATGAACTGAACAATCCCACTGCGGCATTGATGCGCGCCATGAAGAATGTCATGCCTGCCGTCCTGGAATTGCAACGAATGAACCTAGTGTATGGGCAACAGCAAGTTGATCCTGACCATACCGCCGAATGGATGGCAGTGCGGGATGCCGGATTTGAGGCCATTACCGAGAAAACGATGGATCCGGTGACGTTGAGCGATCGCGAAGATGAACTCCTAACCTGGTTGGAGGATTACGGCATTGCCGATGCCTGGAAGTTAGCCAGTCCCCTGGCAGAAGCGGGGATGCAACCGGACATGTTAGCGCAATTGACGGAACGCTGGCAGCAAGAACCTTCGGAGTTACGAGAATTGGGGGTGCGGTGGTTAGCGCTATCGTTTGAAGTCACGTCGATGGTGCAAAGTGGGCTGCATGGCGCGGAGCGGATTTCAGAGTTAGTGCATTCGATGAAGTCCTACTCCCATCTGGATCAGGGTGCCCAGCAATTTATCAATGTGCATGAAGGGTTAGAAGATACGCTGCGCCTGTTCTCCTACAAGCTGAAGCAGGGGATTCAGGTGCGCCGTTCCTATGATCCCGATGTGCCGCCGCTTCTCGCCTTTGGGAGCGAACTGAATCAGGTGTGGACGAACTTGATTGATAATGCGATCGATGCGATGAATGAACAAGGCATTTTGGAGTTAGGGACGCAATTGGTGGGCGATCGCGTCCATATCCTGATTACCGACTCTGGCGCGGGCATTCCGGCTGACATTCAATCACGAATTTTTGAACCCTTCTTTACGACGAAACCAGTCGGCAAAGGGTCGGGATTAGGTCTGGAGATGGTGCGTCGAATTGTGGAAAATCGACATCGGGGCAGCATTGCCGTTAACTCCGTTCCCGGTCGTACTACTTTTACCGTATGT
>JAIXVO010000003.1 GCA_027482985.1 Cyanobacteriota bacterium | reverse complement strand
GTATGATGCCGATGGTCAGTGGATTCCGACCCGCGAGGAAGCCGCCATTCGAGCCGCTGAAACAGCACGCCAGGAAGCAGCATCTTCCCGCCAAACCGCAGAGTTACTGGCGCTGGAACTGGAGGCATTGCGGCAACGATTACGGGAACGGGGGATTAATCCGGATGAATTGTAATGGTTAGGACTGCATCGCTCTGGCGCAATGTCAAATTCTGGCGGTTTGCGGGACAGGCGATCGCGGTGATTGTCGTCGTCGCCCTGATCGGGTTTCTGGGGGCAAATCTGAATCGCAACCTGGCGCAGTTGGGCATTCGTCCCGGTTTTGGGTTCCTCCAGTCGCAGGCGGGCTTTGCCATTGGGGAATCGCTGATTCCCTACAGTCCCTCGGATTCCTATAGTCGAGCGCTGTTAGTGGGGTTGCTCAACTCACTGCTGGTGATTGGCTGGGGGCTGGTCGTCGCGACTGGCATTGGGATCACAGCAGGGATTGCACGCTTGTCTAGCAACTGGCTGGTGCGGAATCTGGCACTGGTGTATGTGGAAGTGCTGCGGAACACGCCCCTGCTGCTGCAACTGTTTTTCTGGTACTTTGCCGTCTTTCTCACCCTCCCCAAACCCGACAATCCGATCCGCTGGCTAGGCTTCAGTTTGAGCAATGGGGGCGTGACGCTGCCGGGGGGATTGCTGCTGTCTACCGAATTTTCGTCCCTGCTGTTGGGGTTATCGATTTATACAGGGACGTTCATCGCCGAAATTGTGCGGGGCGGGATTGAATCGGTGCCCAAAGGTCAATGGGAAGCGGGGCGATCGCTGGGTTTGAAGCCGGGACAACTGATGCGCCTGATTATCTTCCCGCAGGCACTCCGGGCGATTATTCCGCCATTGGGCAACCAGTATTTGAATTTGGCGAAGAATTCCAGCCTCGCGATCGCCGTAGGTTTCCCCGACCTATATGCTGTGGCTTCCACGACCTTCAACCAGACGGGACGCGCTGTGGAAATCATGATTCTGATCAGCCTCACCTATCTCACGATTAGTCTGGTCATTTCGCTGCTGCTGAATCTCTATAACCGTCGTGTGCAACTGGTGGAACGATGACTGTCAAACCGCTGCCTCAGCCCCCGTCCTCCCGGTTGACCCAGACTCGCATCTGGCTGCACCGCAATCTGTTTAATGGCTGGTTCAATAGCCTGCTGACGATCGCCCTGCTGGCCCTCATCGGCTCAGTCGGCGTGAACTTCATGCGTTGGGTGTTCACTCAAGCTCAATGGGCTGTTGTCACGACCAACCTGAGACTGTTCCTGGTGGGACGCTACCCCGTGGATCAGGTGTGGCGACTGTGGACAGTGCTGGCGATCGTCCTGGCATTGGCGGGTTACAGTGGGTGGCGAAGTCAAAGGAAAAAAGCCTCAGCAGTTGGAGGTTCCTCAAACGCCCAACTTCTAGTTGCCGTTCCGATCGCCCTCCTGGTCATTTTTTGGCTGCTGGGGGGCGGCGTGGGTTTGGCGCGCGTCCCGACGAATCTGTGGGGCGGGCTGCTGCTAACCTTGATTGTGGCGATCGCGAGTACCGTGTTGGCATTTCCCCTGGGCGTGTTGCTGGCACTGGGACGGCAAAGTTCCCTGCCCATCTTGCAAGGATTTTGTACGGCTTATATTGAGTTAATTCGCGGCTTACCGCTGATCGGCATTTTGTTTATGGCGCAGGTGATGTTGCCGCTGGTGTTGCCGGGACAGCCGAACATCGATCGCGTGGTACGGGCGATCGCGGGCTTAGTTCTGTTCAACGCGGCCTATCAAGCCGAAAATGTGCGGGGGGGATTGCAATCCATTCCCAAAGGTCAAACCGAAGCCGCCCGAGCTTTAGGCTTAAATCTGCCCTTGACTTTGGCGCTGGTGGTTTTGCCGCAAGCCTTACGGATCTCGATTCCGGCGATCGTCGGTCAATTCATCTCTTTGTTTAAGGACACTTCGCTGCTGGCGCTGTTTGCGTTATTGGAACTAACCGGGATGGCGCGATCGATCCTGGCTCAGCCCCAATTTTTGGGACGGTATGCCGAGGTCTATTTATTTGTCGGCTTACTCTACTGGGTCTTCTGTTATAGCCTTTCGACCGTCAGCCGCCGGATTGAAGCCCAAACCCGGTTCCGCCGATAGGGGCGATCGCACCTCACCGCTTGCCTGGATTGAAGACGGGCGATCGGCGCGTCTCTACGCATCTTTGGCTCCGGTTTTAGCCTGCGACGAGATGGGCGATCGGCGCATCTCTACGAATCTCCTGACGCTATTCCTGCTGCTTCGAGATGTGCCAATGGCGTGTCCTTATCGCTACCCTGGACCACTCTCCTGGGTTGGAGACGTGCCAACGGCGTGTCTCTACAATGACGCTACTCCTGGCTTCTGACTCCTGACTCCTGACTCCTCCCCCCACCCCCCACCAACTCCATTCTGAATACATTTTGCGTAACCATTTCGCTTTACAATCTTGGCATCCCAAATAAGCCCTTCCCAGTTTGTTATGAGTATTGGATATCTTGCGCTCGTCCTGCATGCCCACCTCCCCTTTGTGCGTCACCCGGAAAGTGATTACGTTTTAGAAGAAGAGTGGCTGTTTGAAGCGATTACGGAAACGTATATTCCGTTGATTCAGAGCTTTGAAGGACTGAGACGGGATGGGGTGAATTTCAAGCTGACGATGAGCCTGACCCCGCCGTTAATCTCGATGTTGCAAGATCCGTTGTTGCAAGAGCGGTATGACGAGCATCTCGCCAAACTGGAAGAACTGGCAGAGATGGAGGTGGAGCGGAATACCTTCAACGGTCACATGAAGTATTTGGCGGAACACAACGCCAAAGAATTCAATGGGGTGCGGCAGACCTGGGAAAAGTATGGCGGCAATTTAATCAAAGCCTTCAAGCAGTTTTTTGATAGCAACAACCTGGAGATTATTACCTGTGGTGCCACCCACGGCTATTTCCCCTTAATGAAGATGTATCCGCAGGCAGTCTGGGCGCAAGTGCAGGTGGCCTGCGAACATTATGAGCAGACGTTTGGCAAAGCGCCGAATGGCATCTGGTTGCCCGAATGTGCTTACTACGAAGGGCTGGAGCGGATGCTAGCCGATGCCGGGTTGCGCTACTTCCTGACGGATGGGCATGGCATTCTGTATGGTCGTCCCCGGCCCCGCTTTGGCACCTATGCCCCCGTCTTCACCGATGCGGGAGTGGCCGCGTTTGGGCGTGATCACGAATCATCCCAACAGGTGTGGTCATCAGAAGTCGGCTATCCCGGTGCAGCGGAATATCGGGAGTTTTATCGGGATCTGGGCTGGGATGCGGAATATGAGTACATCAAGCCTTACGTCATGCCCAATGGTCAACGCAAGAATGTGGGCATTAAATACCACAAGATTACGGGGCGCGGCTTGGGCTTAGGCGACAAGCAACTTTACGATCCTCACTGGGCGCATGAAAAAGCAGCGGAACATGCGGGCAATTTCATGTATAACCGGGTGCAACAGGTGGAGCATCTGTATGGGATTATGCAACGCAAACCGATCATTGTGTCACCCTATGATGCGGAGCTATTCGGGCATTGGTGGTATGAAGGGCCGTGGTTCCTGGATTACCTATTCCGCAAAACCTGGTTTGACCAGAGCACCTATGAAATGACGCACCTGGCGGATTATTTGCGCGAAAACCAGACGCAACAGGTGATCAATCCGGCGCAATCGAGTTGGGGTTACAAAGGCTTCCACGAATATTGGCTGAATGAAACCAACGCCTGGATCTATCCGCATTTGCACAAAGCCGCCGAACGGATGATTGAACTCTCCAAGCGGTCTGCGATCGACGAATTGGAAACCCGCGCCCTCAATCAAGCCGCCCGTGAATTGCTCCTAGCGCAATCCTCTGACTGGGCATTCATCATGCGGACGGGAACGATGGTGCCCTATGCCGTTCGCCGCACGCGATCGCACCTGATGCGGTTCCACAAAATCTACGAAGATGTGCTGGCGGAAAAGATTGATTCCGGCTGGTTAGAGAAAGTCGAAGCGATCGACAATATTTTCCCGAATCTCAATTACAAAGTCTATCGACCGTTGTAAAGGCAAGGAATAGGGAGGGAGGGGAAGGAAAAAATATCGTAGAGACGCGCCGCTGGCACGTCTCAATTGGGGGAATGGCGGTTGGCACATCTTACCGGGCGATCGCCATCACGCCGATTTAGAGATAAAAAGAAGGATAGGTAATGCCGTCAAAGTCCATGTCGGGTGCTTGTACCGTGGCGGATTCGGGAGCGCGATCGCTGGCTGTTGGGCCAGACTTGGCGGGGTGTATCGGGGGTGCCCAGGCAGTGGGCAAGGGAGCCGGAGTAAAACCGCGGTGGGTACGGGCGACTTCTTCGTTCGATGCCAGGTAGAGATAAGCCAAGTCTTCCATGATGTGGGAACCAGATAGGGGGACTAGTTAATTGTCAATACGTCTGATTTTTGTCTGATCAGGACAATTTAGGTTGAGACCGAGATTGAGCCGTCCTGGGGCGTTTGGGGGGCAACCAAACTGTATTTCCAGGACTTATTGTTATCTTACGCAGTCTCTCTGGTTTTGCCTTACCCCAATCCAGTAAGGTTTTTGGACAGAAAAAGCATTGCCTTTTTCTCGCAAATGTGCTTTCTCTAAAAACCAACCACTTCTTTCTCTACCAATGCCTTAGCTAAAACAGCCGCAGCTTCAAACGAATCATGTAACCCTTGGCTCGCTCCGTTCACTGAGGTTACCCAAGGGGTGAGTTCAGATTCTGTGACCAGTTCATCAATCAACAGCTTTAAGAGCAAGAGGGCACCTCGAAAAATTCAAAAAAGTTGTCTTACCGTGAGACTGTGAAGGTAAAATGACTGCAATCAGACTATGCGAGAACGGCAATGGGTCAGCAGAGCTTCTGGGATTTAGAGCAGCGTCAGCACCAGCTTGCGGAAAAGAAACGAACGTTAGGGGAACTCAATCGAGTGATTCCGTGGGAATCGTTTCGCCCTCAACTGGAGCAGATCCATGGCAAACCCAAAAAGAGTAACGCTGGACGCAAGCCGATGGATGTGATTGTGATGTTGAAGCTGTTGGTGTTGCAGCAGTTATACAACATCAGTGACGAAGAATTGGAATATCAAGTGAAAGACCGCCTGTCGTTCATGCAGTTTTTAGGGTTGGGTTTAGAGGATGCGATTCCCGATGCAACAACGGTGTGGTTATTTCGCAAGCGCTTACAAGAACATAAGTTAGTAGAGGAGTTATTTGAGCACTTTGAAGGATATTTACGGGAGCAGGGTTATCAAGCGCAAGGTGGACAAATTATCGATGCGACGTTGGTGCCGGTGCCCAAGCAACGCATTAGCAAGACGGAAAAGGCCCAGTTAGAAGCGGGAGAGGTTCCCCTAGAATGGCAGGAGAATCCGCATCGGTTGTCACAGAAGGATAGGGATGCCCAGTGGACGAAAAAGAACGATGTGAGTTACTACGGCTACAAGAACCACATCGATGTTGATGTCAAGCATGGCTTCATTCGGCACTATAGCGTTACGGCGGCCTCGGTTCATGACAGCCAACAATTGACGCGTGTGTTGGATGGGGACAATGAGGGGAATGAAGTATGGGCCGATAGTGCCTATCGCTCAGTGGCCATTGAGGGATTATTGGCAGCGTTAAACTTCATCAGCCACATTCATGAACGGGCGTACCGCAATCGGCCGTTGACGGAAGACCAAGAAACCGCGAACAAAGAGCGCTCACACACTCGTGCCAGAGTGGAACATGTTTTTGGCGCGTGGGTGATGCAGATGGGCGGTAAACTGTTGCGCTCTATTGGGCTAGAGCGAGCCAAGGTGAACATTGGGTTGAAGAATTTGACCTACAACTTCATTCGTCTGGTGTTTTGGCAAACTCGTCCTGTCGCAGGATAGGTGTGTCTAAATCAGAGCTTTGAGCAAGATGAGAGTGCAATAGAACGCGTTTCAACTTGAGTGAGGGGCATATTGAGCTACCACTTTCTCATTTTGAAATTCGAGTGAGACTGAGGCTCCCCTTGTTTCAATTAATCGAGGTGCCCTCCATACAATTGCTTGGAAACATTGCCCTCGGTATGAACCGACAAAGTAATCTGCCTATCGACTGCTTGTGGTTCCATCGCCTGGATGACCTGATCCAAACACTGATTCAGCTCAAACCAGTGGCGATCGAGAACCAGTTTGCCCACTTCTAACTTGGACAGATCCAGGATGTCATTGACGATCTTCAGTAGATGCTGGGCATTGGCATGGATGATTTCGACGAAGCGGCGGTGCTGTGGATTAAGACCATCTCCCAGCAGCAGTTCTGTACTGCCCAACACTCCATTCATCGGAGTCCGAATCTCGTGGCTCATATTAGCTAAAAATTGAGACTTGAAACGGGCTGTTTCCAGCGCTGCCTCTCGTACTTGCACGAGTTGGTCGATCGGTTACACAAACAAAAAACTACCGCCTATTTGCCCTTCTTGGTACCACGGTTGAATCGTCCATTTCAGCCAATGATTTGTGCCATTATCCAACAACACGGCTTCTTCAGAGCAATGGGTAATCTTGCCGCGAATCGCCTGCTGGTGAACTTCTTTCCAGTGATGAGGTACGCATAATTTATTGCCGACAATCCTTTTACCGAGGAGATTGACTTCTGTTAGCCAGTATTCACTGTAGACAATAATTCGTCCAGCACGATCAAAAATAGCCATTGCAACAGGAGCATGACGAATTAAGGATTGGAGGCGCTGCCGTTCGTGTTGTAGAGCAACAGAGTATCGAAGTTGTCGCCACACACCACCAACCGCGACAACGAGTAAGCTGCTGATTACAATTACCAGAGCATTAAGCGGCATTAAACGAGCTTCTACCGTTGATTGTGGAACCACCTGTGCCACCAGCCAGGGTGCTTTCTTCAGTGGTACGTAAGCAACTGTGTAATCTTTCTGTCTTTCAATGCCTTTTTTATTAGGTTGCCAATGTTGCATCAATCCTTTGGGCAAAGGTTGAGTTGCACGAATCAACCGCCCCGTTGAGGCAAAGAGAGCCGTTCCACCTATTTCCGGCGCATCAATCTGAAATCGTTCAGCCGGGATTTCGCCACCCAATACACCCACCGCATTCCCATCTGCTGCGCGAATTGGAGCCGCGATTACAAGAGTGGGCTTTTGCGTATTGCGACTCATGAGCGGATCGCTCACTGTCACCTTGCCCCGAATCGCATGTTGAAAATAAGTGCGATCGCGAATTGAAATCAGCAAAAGACCTTTGTTGGTAGTAAAGATTTTGCGACCATTTCTTGGTGCAATAAAAAAACGATCCAACGTGCTCATGTGCTTTAGTTCAGCTTTCAGATAGGGCTGTACAGCCTTCCAGTTGAAAGATCGCGTTATAGGGCTGGTAGCGATCGTGGCAACTTCTGTTTTCTTTTCCAGCAGCCACTGATCAATCTGTTGCGCCTGTTTTTCGGCATCTGCCAGAATTTCTTGCTGCACACTGATAAGTAACAATTTCCTGACCAGCAGATAACTACTGATCGTAACTACTCCAGCAACAATTGCAACACTCACACTAATGGTAGCCACTGCCCGTCGTTTACTGAGTTTCTTGAAATTCGGCTTCTTTAACATCGACACCTCAGGAGCAACTGGGAATTCAAGAGCATTTGAAAGAAAAAATTATTTAGTTTTTATCTTCAAGAAATTTTGTTAGAAAATCCAAAACGCCAATATAGCAAGGCGATATGAGCAATGGCATCTGGTCAGGAATAAAATCCATCATTAGTTGGATTTACAAATGTTGAGATATAAAACAGTCCACCTGTCAGATGGCAAACTAAAACTAGCTAATCAGCAGATGACTGGAAAAAAAGAATGCCAGTCCTCTATCAAGCACGAGGGCTGGCTGTCCGATTATTCCTCGTCTAAATCGTCATCGTCAAAGTCGAAATCATCATCGATCGCTTCTGCTTCCGTATCAAGGACATCCAAATCGTCGAGTTCATCATCTGGCTCTGCGATCGGTTTAGCACTTTTGAGCTTACGAGTTGTAGCTGGCAACGCCGGAGCGTTAGCCTCACCAGGCAAGGCAGGAAGCGACTGCGGCTCTGTAAAGCCTGCGATGTCGTCGTGAATGCTCCAGACCAATGCTTTTGTTGTTGACGTACCCAGAAACAACTGAGATAGGTTATTTGTTGCTGGAGGCGTAATGTTCTCCGTCTTACAGCACCAGGACTTGTTGTTGCCCTCGCCCTCCTTTACGGCTTTGAAAGTGACTTCCAGTATGCCCAGACTGCGCCACTTATCACTTTTACCGGAATATCGCTGTCCAGTGACTTCGGCAAACGTTTTCTCCAGTTTGCGATAGAACTCTTCACGGGCTGATTTGAAGCTCCAGAGTGCTACATTCTTGAAGCGCACAACAACTGGGGTTGTATGCAGTGGTTGATTGTCTTCATCAAGAAAGACCAGCGCGTGCTCAGAGCAGGCATCCATTGTCTTTTTGTCAAAGACATGGCGGTACTCATCGTACAATCCAACCATTGTATTGCCCAGTTCTTCAACGTCAGCCTTGTAGCGAATATACTCTGGCACAAACGCCAGCACCAGCATCCGCACTTCAGTGACGAGCAGTCCTGTCACTTCTTCCGTCAGTTCAACCGTATGCAGATCCTCCTCGTTCGGCATCGCTTTCCATCCGGCTTTATCAAGCTGGTCAGCGGGAATCAAAATGCCTGCTGGTTTATCGTTAACGACAATTCCGTAAGGCAACTGCGGACGGCGCACCTGGTTATAGTGTTCGTCTAGCAATTCTGGATCAATCTCAAATACAGAAGCTTTCGGTTTGGTGCTTCGAGTTGTTTTTGTCGTCGTGGATTGGGCGGGTCTGGTTTTTGTATTGACCATGCATGGAATTCCAAACTCAGCATGGGAGAGGGGGCGATAGCCACCACTCTCTACTAATCGTTCAGCCTTTGTGGGCAACGACTAATCGGCTCTCGACTGTTATGGGGCGATCGCTCCCCCAAAAGATTTCCAACGGCAAATCAAGGAGCTTTGCATCAATCTGCTTGAGAAATCTCCGGAATTGCTGTGCTTTTGGACAGTTCTTACAACTCATGGAGTTGCTAACGACACTCACCAACTGTCCACCCGGAGCCAGAAATTCTCCGTAGGCATAACGAATATGTGCCAGATCAACCCCACGCTGTTCAAAACTGGCAGAAAAGGGAGGATTCATCAAAATCAGGTCATAGAGTTTAGTAGCTTTGGCCGTTAGAAAATTACTACCCACAATTTTGAAACCTTGCTGGAACAGAAGAGCTTGGAATCAAAAGTCAAGTTCAACGACATCAACAACTGCCCCTCTTTGTCGCATTACCTGAGCCAGGATACCAGAGCCAGCACTGGGTTCCAAAGCAGTTATGCCAGATTGAATCGTGACTTGTTCTAGCATCATTTTGGCTAGTTCAGGTGTAGACGGAAACCAACCATACGGAGGACT
>JAIXVO010000323.1 GCA_027482985.1 Cyanobacteriota bacterium | reverse complement strand
GTGCGCCACGACCGATGCGCCAGGGTCGCCGCGATCGCCCACTAGCTATCGATCATAAAACTTAGCAAAAATCTTAATTTTGAGTAACGTTAGGTGACCCTAAAAGGGGTTAATACCAGGTTGAAGCCTAGCATTTATAGACTTTCTGGCGCATGGGGGGAGCGGCAGAAGCGGCTCAGGCGTGAAGTATACTGACAAAGAAATGATGCTTGACGCGATGGCAGTGGCTGATCCTCCTAACTATTGGAATTTTGCATGAAGATCTTAGTCGTCGCATCCACGACTGCTCCCCTCAAAAAACCCCTGATCGCGCGGCTCAATCAAGCGGGAATTACCCCGATCGCGTTGGGGGATGTTCGTAAGCTGGGGGCGACGATCGCGGGCGATCGTCCCGATCTGATCGTCGTGGATGGCGAAATTTTAGGGCGTAAAGTCGTCGCCGCGTTACAGAAAGCCGCCATCACGCCAGCGATTCCGGTGGTGTGGCTGGTAGCGGCAGTGCCACCAGCACCCCCTGCTGAGTTGCCCGCTGGAGTCACCCTGATCGCCACGCAACCCGGACTGGATGCCGTGGTTGCCGATCTGCAAGCGTTACTGCCCGCCCCGGCCCCGGCGCGATCGTGGTTGATTGGCGGCGGCGACATGGGCACATTCCTACGGCAGAAAGATTGGTCACAGTCACCCCTTGGCCCCATGTCCGAGTGGCCCGCCAGTTTGCGCACTGCGGTCAGTTTGGTCCTCAATTCCAGTTTCCCGATCGCCATCGCTTGGGGAGAGCAGCATACCCAAATTTATAACGACGGCTATCGGATGATCTGTGGCGATAAGCATCCGGACTCGATGGGGCAGGACTTTAGCGAATGTTGGGCTTCGGCGTTTCCGGCGATTGGCGAGGCATTTTATCTGGCACTTTCTGGCGAAACCGCTTTTTTGGAAGACCAGCGGATGTTTTTGGATCGCCTGGGTTATCTGGAAGAAACGTTTTTCACCTTTTCCTTCAGTCCCATTCGCGACGAGACGGGCAAAGTTGCTGGGTTATTTCATCCCGTCACCGAAACCACCAGTCAAATGATTAGCCAGCGGCGCACCCGCACCCTGCGCGACCTCTCTGTCAGTGCGGCCAAGGGGCGCTCCGTCGAAGAAGCGTTTACGCTGGCGGTCGAAACCCTCGCCAATTCCAATTTTGATTTACCCTTCGTCACCATCTATCTGCTCGATGAAGTGGGACAAACGGCAACCCTCGTCGCCACTACGGGCATCCCCCCTGGCACCGCAGCCACACCCGCAACAGTCGCGATCGCGGCTGCTACGGGCTGGGATTTTGCCACAGTGATGACCACCGGGGAAACGCTGCTAGTGGAAGATTTGCGCGATCGCTTCCCGACCTTAATCTGTGACCCTTATCCCGAACCCCTGCGCACCGGTTTAATCTTACCGCTGTTGCCGCCAGGAGCCGATCGCCCCGCCGCGCTGATGGTCGTCGGAGCGAGTGTGCGCCTGCCGATGAATGAAGCCTATCGCTCATTTTTTGAACTGCTGGCCTCCGCGATGACCACGGTCATGGCGAATGCGATCGCCTACGAAGTGGAGCGCCAACGGGCCGAAGCTTTAGCCGAAATCGATCGCGCCAAAACTGCCTTTTTCTCCAATGTCAGTCACGAATTTCGCACGCCCCTGACGTTGATGTTAGGACCGCTGGAAGACGAATTAGCCGAAGCCGAAGCGCTCCCCGGCGACCGCTATGAACGCTTAGAGACGGTGCATCGCAACAGCCTGCGGTTGCTCAAACTGGTGAACACCCTACTCGATTTCTCCCGGATTGAAGCAGGCCGGATGCAAGCCGCCTATGAACCCGTCGATTTAGCTGCCTTCACGCTGGAGTTAGCGAGTAGCTTTGAAAGCGCCATGACTAAGGCCGGACTGGACTTCAGCCTCAACTTGGAGCCGTTGCCGGAGCGGGTGTATGTCGATCGCGAAATGTGGGAAAAGATTGTTCTGAATCTGCTCTCAAATGCGCTGAAGCATACCTTTGAGGGCAGGATTACGGTGAGCTTAACCTGGCTGGGCAGCACGGTGGAATTGAGCGTTGCCGATACAGGCATTGGGATTCCAGCGGCAGAATTGCCCCTCCTCTTCGATCGCTTTCATCGAGTCAAGGGGGCGCGATCGCGATCGCACGAGGGCACTGGGATTGGGCTGGCGCTGATTAAAGAACTGACCTTGTTGCATGGCGGCGAAATTCAGGTCGAAAGTACCGAAGGGCAGGGCAGTACCTTCCGGGTGACGATCCAGACGGGCAACCGCCATCTGCCAGCAGAACAAATTGGGGCCGCGCGCTCCCTGGCATCCACCGCCATCGAGAGAGCGGCCTATGTGGAAGAAGCCAGTCGGTGGGATGGTCCCGCCACTCACCTAATCCCGCCGGGGTCGGCGGGCAGCGTCAAGCCGCGCATTGTGTGGGCGGATGATAATGCCGACTTGCGAGAATACGTCGCGCAGATGTTAGCCGCTGATTATGCCGTGGAAGCCGTCACCGATGGAGCCGCTGCCTTAGCGGCAATTCAGCGGGAACTCCCGACGCTCGTCTTGAGTGATGTGATGATGCCTAACCTCGACGGGTTTGGGTTGATTCAAGCCATCCGCGCTGATGCCCGGACGCGCCATATTCCGGTTGTGCTATTGTCCGCGCGATCGGGGCCAGAATCGGCGATCGTCGGGCTGGATGCTGGGGCCGACGATTACCTGTCGAAACCCTTTACCGCCCGTGAACTGTTGGCCCGCGTCAAAACTCATGTGGAGTTAGCCCGCACCCGTCAACGCTGGATTGACGAAGCCTACGCCGCTTCCCAGGCCAAAACGGCGTTTCTGGCGAACATGAGTCACGAAATCCGAACGCCGATGAATGCCATTATTGGCATGACCAGCGTGTTACTCGATACGACCCTCAACACGGAACAACAACTGTGTGCCGAAGTGATTCGGAAAGGGGGCGAACATCTGCTGACGGTGATTAATGACATTCTCGATTTCTCGAAAATTGAAGCGGGTAAAGTCGAACTGGAGTTGCAAGCGTTTAGCCTGCGAGACTGTATTGAATCGGCGGTGGATCTGTTAGCGACGGTCGCCAATGAGAAGGGCGTGGGGCTGGGCTATTTGATGCAAGCCGGGACGATCGAAGGCGTGTATGGCGATGTGGGCCGGTTGCGACAAGTGCTCGTCAATCTGCTGTCCAATGCGGTGAAATTCACGCGGGCGGGCGGCGAGGTGATGCTAGAAGTCTCTTCGCGATCGCCCCACCCCCAGCCGCCCGATGCCGCGTCCCAGTCGTGCGAACTTTGTTTCAGCGTCACGGATACCGGCATTGGCATTCCCGCTGCCGTCCTGCCGCACTTATTTGATCCGTTTACCCAGGCCGATATTTCCACCACGCGGATCAGTGGCGGCACTGGCTTGGGACTGTCGATTTGCCGCCGCCTAGTAGAGCTGATGGGTGGTCAGATTCACGTCGAAAGCACCGTGGGGCAGGGGTCAACCTTTACCTTTACGATCGCCACCCACATGACCGATCTGGCTGGTCGAGCCATGCCCACGGAGGTGATTCCCCACCTCAAAGGACTGCGGGTGTTGGTGGTGGATGACTTAGAAATCAATCGGCGGATTCTCATTCACTATTTGCAACTCTGGGGCATGACCGCCCGCGCCTGTGCTTCCGCCGCCGAAGCGATCGCCTGGATTGAGCAAGGTGATCCCTTTGACTTAGCCCTGCTGGACTACCAATTATCGGAAACCAATGGGATCCTCCTGGCGCGATCGCTCAAGCAACACCCCAACCACCAGCGGCTGCCAATTATTCTGCTGTCCTCGATCATGGTGGATATCAATCGGGAAGCCCATTTGATCTACGCCACAATGCTCAAACCGATCAAACCCGATCAACTTTTGGCGCATATCTCCACCCTATTCTCCCAGCGGCAAGCAAGTGCCAGTCCTGCTACCCCGTCGCCCCTAACCCCGCACCGCAACCCGCAGCAATCCCTGTCTATCTTAGTTGCCGAAGATAATCCCACAAACCAATTGGTGATTAGCCTCATGCTCAAACATTTGGGCTATCAATCTGATTGTGTCGCGAATGGCGAAGAGGTGTTGGCAGCCCTGGAGCGGCAGCACTATGACGTGATTTTTATGGATATTCAAATGCCCATCATGGATGGTCTGACGGCGACCCGTGAACTCTGTCGCCGCTGGCCGGCTCCGGAACGCCCCCGGATTGTCGGGATGACGGGCAACGTCTTGCCGGAAGTCCGGTTAGAGTGCAAAACAGCGGGCATGAGTGATTATGTGCCCAAGCCCGTGACTGCCGCCGCCCTGGTGGAAGCCCTGGCTCGGTGCCAGCAGCACAAGCTGGAGGCATAGAAACTGATCGTTTGTAGTGCTCCACACAATTGGGGGGCAAGTTTAGTGAAATATTAGCTTTCACGATCAAGTGGAAAACTTGAATGTACTCCAATGATTTAGGTGTTACTAATTCGATCGCTGGGTCTGACTGATCTGTTGAGTTGCAGATGCGATCGCCCAGTACATCGAAGCTAGTAACACTTAATTTTTTGTTGACGACGACGCGATCGCCAAACCCATCTCCGCTTTGAGTCGATCGCCATTGCGGTAATTATAGCTTTGGTCAGAACACTTAGGACAAGTCGGATCGGCAAGAGCCAATGCTGGGTAGGTGTTCTGACTCGCCTCTGCCACGTTACACATGGCGACGGCTATAGTCTCCAGGGTTGACTCGCGATCGCTACCGCCGCATCCAGGGTGAATCTATCCCAGTTCAGGGGCTTAATTCTCCTTTTGTATCGCTCATAGCGATTTCGAAACCTAGCATTCAGTACTATAGGCGACTAGCCTTTAACGGAAACTTTATGAGCGGAAATACTGCCCGACTTCAAGCCATTCATCAAATTACGAATCGGGAAACGCTGCCTCCCAAGCCCCCCGAACGCCTCGAAGAAATGTGGGCAGAGAATGTCTTCAACCTCAGCAAAATGCAGGCCAGTCTCCCCAAAGCGGTTTTCAAATCCATTAAGAACACGATTGTTACGGGTGAAAAGCTCGACCCTTCCGTCGCGGATGCAGTAGCGACGGCGATGCGCGATTGGGCCATCTCCAAAGGGGCACTCTACTACGCCCACGTCTTTTATCCGATGACCAACATCACCGCCGAAAAACACGATGGCTTTATTTCGGTGCAGGGTGACGGCAGTGTGATTTCCGAATTTTCTGGCAAAGTGCTGGTGCAGGGTGAACCCGATGGTTCTTCTTTCCCCAATGGCGGCATCCGCGACACGTTTGAAGCGCGGGGCTACACGGGTTGGGATGTGACCAGTCCCGCCTACATTATGGAAACTGATAACGGTTCCACGCTCTGCATCCCGACGGTGTTTGTCTCCTGGACAGGCGAAGCGCTGGATAAAAAGGTGCCATTGCTGCGATCGATCGCCGCCATGGACAAAGCCGCGCGGAAAGTCCTGACCCTGTTGGGCAATACCGAAGTCGCCCATGTCAACTCTAGTTGTGGCGCGGAACAAGAGTATTTCCTGATCGATGCCAATTTTGCCAGCCAGCGCCCCGACTTGCTGTTAGCAGGCCGCACGCTGTTTGGGAAAGCGCCCGCCAAAGGTCAAGAATTTGACGATCACTACTTTGGGGCGATTCCCGAACGGGTGCAAGTCTTCATGCAAGACGTGGAAGAAACCCTCTATAAGTTAGGCATTCCGGCGAAAACGCGCCATAACGAAGTGGCTCCTGGTCAATTTGAAATTGCCCCCTTCTTTGAAGCCGCGAACGTGGCCAGTGATCACCAGCAATTGATCATGACGATCTTGAAGCACACGGCGAAAAAGCATGGCTTCATGTGTTTGCTGCATGAAAAACCGTTTGCCGGGATTAATGGTTCCGGGAAGCACGTCAACTGGTCAGTCGGCAACGCCACCCAAGGGAACTTACTCGATCCCGGTGATTCGCCCCACGACAATGCTCAGTTTTTGGTGTTCTGTGGTGCGGTGATTCGGGGCGTGCATAAGTATGGCCCCCTGATGCGAGCCGCGATCGCGACTGCCAGCAACGACCATCGCTTAGGCGCGAATGAAGCACCCCCGGCGATCATGTCGGTGTATTTAGGGTCGCAACTGGAAGAAGTGTTTGAGCAGATTAAAACGGGCACCGTCACTGAGTCCAAACAAAAGGGTGTAATGGATTTAGGCGTGGATGTGTTACCGCATCTGACGAAGGACGCGGGCGATCGCAACCGCACCTCACCGTTTGCCTTCACCGGGAATCGGTTTGAGTTCCGGGCAGTTGGCTCCAATCAGTCGGTTTCAGGTCCTTTGATTGTGCTCAACACAATGCTGGCAGATTCTCTCGATTGGATTGGCAATCGCTTAGAAAGTGAACTCGCGAAAGGATTAGAACTGAATACAGCCATTATCACTGTCCTCAAAGAAGTGATGGAAACCCATGGTGCAGTTGTCTTTGGCGGCAATGGTTATTCATCAGAATGGCACCAACTGGCGGCGGAACGCGGGTTAGCCAATCTGCGCACCACCGCCGATGCCCTGCCTGTCTTGAAAGAAGAATACATCGAAGACTTATTCAAGAAAACAGGGGTCTTAACTCCAGTCGAACTGGAAAGTCGCTTTGAAGTGTATGCCGAGCAATACATTCTGTCGATTGAAGTGGAAGCCAAGCTGGTGATTAATATGGCGAAAACCATGATCTACCCGGCGGCTGTGGAATATCTGTCCAAACTCTCTTCTACGATCGCTACTCTCAGTGGGTTGGGAGTCGAGTTGGAACAGGAAAGCGCCAAAGCGATCGCTGACTTGACGAACTCGCTGGTTGCCACCACTGCCAAACTCAGTACCGCCCTGGCGAAACACGACTTTGCCACAACGGAAGAGAAAATGCAGTACTGCGCCCAAACCATTCGTCCGTTAATGGATGAAGTCCGCCAGTACGCCGATGCGCTGGAAGGCAACATTGCCGATAGCTTCTGGCCCCTGCCCACCTATCAGGAAATGTTGTTCATCAAATAGATCCTGATTGCCCCGTCTCTACCTTCGGTTGGGTAGAACACCGTGAAATCCAATGCCAGCGATGGTTCTGTTAGATTACGCTGTCGCTCACCCAACCTCCACAAAAATCAATGTTCAGCAGTTCTATCAGTCCAGCCGCCAGCGGAACTGCTGGCTTACCCACTTTGAAGTGTTGGATACCGAATCCGGTATTCAACACTTTTTGTCTTTTTCCCCACGCCAACTTCCCTCAAAACCACAGATTGAGCCTGTATAAACGATTACCGAGTGCTGCCTGGAAAGACGCAGGACAGTACCCAGGTGGAGCGGAGTAGAATGGTGAGCGAATTGCTGCACTTGGCTTGTAGATTTCTTCGAACTTTCAGGGAATCTTAAAGCATTGGTTGACCCTCAATACTCCTAACCCTCTTCTATAACCGCTATGAGCGACCTGACTTTTGCTTTTATTACCCCCAGCTATGCCCCAGATTTTCAGCGCTGTCAGTTACTTTGTTGGAGTATCAAAAAGTTTGTTGCGGTTCCAGTCAAACATTACATCATTGTTGACCAGAAAGATTACAAGCTGTTTCAGCAGTTAGCCGATGCCAAT
>JAIXVO010000180.1 GCA_027482985.1 Cyanobacteriota bacterium | reverse complement strand
CATTACCACCAATCAAGCCGCAACTCAGGTGATTCAAACGCGCTTACCTCACACGCATCCCGTCGAAATTCCCATTGGTGCCAATATTGCCGTAGTCGAGTGCGATCGCCCCCAAGCGCGTCACGCCTTACGCCAACAGTGTGGTTGGGACAGTGACTCGTTAGTGATCGCCTTTTTCGGTTTTCTGCACCCCGTCAAAGGTCTCGAAACCTTACTATCTACTTTTCATCAGGTTTTAACCCAGCATCCCCAAGCCCGTTTGTTGCTGATTGGCGGCGTGGAAAGTTTGGCCTTACCCGGAACGCAAGCAACCCACTACTGGCAACAGTTAGAAGCCGCGATCGCCGCTCTCCACTTACAAACCACCGTTCACATGACCGGGTATGTGGCAGACGCGATCGCCTCGCAATATCTGTCGGGTGCTGACATTGGCGTATTGCCCTTTAATCATGGAGTCACGCATAAAAGCGGTTCCTTGCTGGCATTGATGGCGCATGCTCTACCCGTTGTCGCCACCCGCGCCAGTCCTCCCGATCCCGCTTTAGAAACCGCTCCTATGCAATTCTGTGCCCCTCGGAATGTCGATGAATTGGCGATGGAACTCAGTTTGCTCCTCAAAGATGCCGAGTTGCGATTGCAACTGGGTGCAGCCGGAAAAACCTATGTCCAACCCTTTTCTTGGACTGCGATCGCCGCTCGTCACCAGGCCATCTACCAACAACTTTTACAGCACGATTAACAGGACAACAAAAGAGCCAGCCTTATCGTAGTAGTACAACACAAGTCTCAACCCACAGCCAACCGAGTGTTGAGCGAAGTCGAAACACGGCTGCTAATGCACACATTGAGGCTTGTCAAACCACACGAGGGCATCTGCTATCACAATTATCGATTTGCAATGAGGAATTCAGGTTGATGTCTCGTGATACTCCGATTAAAGTCATTGCTTACACTGATTCTCAGGGGATTGGTGGGGCTGAAATTAGTTTAGGTCATCTAATTTCAACGGCTGGATCAGAATTTGAAATTACGATTGTGGGAGTCTCTGCGGAAGTTGTGAATGCGATCGCACAACATCGACCTGATCTCCCCAAAATCATCTTGCCTGCATCTGGAATTAATTCGTTCCTGGCTCACTACCGCACTTTCCAACGACTACAACCCCACATCATTCACTGTAACTTATGTAGTCCTTGGGCGGGTGCGACGGGCTTAACCGCAGCCCTACTCTTACCCGATGTGAGAGTCGTGCAAGTAAATCAACTCCCCCTTCGCACTACCCATTTGCCACTGTGGTTACGCACCCGCATGTTGTCCTTGCGAGTGGATGCCCAAGTTGCTGTTGGGGTTGCCAGCGCTCGGCGGATGGAGGACTTTTTCGCACTGGGACGAGATTCTGTTCTCTCCATTCCCAATGGTGTGCCCGACCTCGCTCCTGTGCCGCCTTTACCCTCCACGCACGATCGCATCACGGTTGCCAGCGTCGGTCGGTTAGATGCCATGAAAGCCCACGATGTCTTAATTCGGGCGATCGCTCAGGTCGACAACGTACACGCCTTCATCCTGGGGGATGGCGACCTGCGGCAAACTTTAACCGAGTTAGCCCACCAATTGGATGTCAGCGATCGCGTCCGCTTTTACGGTTGGGTCGATCACCCCCGCACCCATCTTGCCAACTGTGATGTATTCGTCATGCCCTCCCGCTCCGAAGGCTTTCCCCTCGCCATGGTGGAAGCGATGCTGGCTGCTCGTCCCATCATTGCCACCCGCGTCGGTAGTATGCCAGAAGCCATCATCGACGGACAAACTGGCCTCCTGATTGAAAAAAATGATGTCGATGGATTAGTCGCCGCTCTGCGGGAATTGCGCGATCGCCCCGCCCTCCGTTACCAACTGGGACAACAAGCCCGCGATCGGGCCTTGGCTCATTTCACGGTGCAATCTATGACCGCTCAGTATGAAGCCCTCTGGCGTACCCTCAGCCAGCGTCCCCCAGTGTCTCGCGGGTGGGTGGGAAGGTTGAAGGATTAGGAGTCAGGAGTCAGGAGAAAGAACCAAGAAGACCGTAGAGACGTGTCGCTGGTCCGGCTATCAAAGATTTAGGGTAGCGAGCATCTGATGGGGAATTGCCTTTCAAGGTTGGAAGATCACCACAAACCTTCCGAGGAGACATGCCGTTAGTGCATCGCTACACATTTCTCTCTTTTGCGCCCTCTCGACGCGGAAAGAGACGTGCCATACAAATTTATCCCTTTTGTGCCCTCTCGACTCCGCAGGAGACGTGCCAGCGGTGCGTCTCTACAATGTTCTCCGTTCCTTCCTCTCCCTCCCTTTCCCTTCCTCTCTCTTCCTCTTCCTCCTGCCTCCTGTCTCCTCACTCCGCCGCCTGAAATACCTCCGCTACTTCCGGCGGCACAGAGGTAAAACGAATCAGGAATAAAGAGGCGCGATCGCGAATTTCGCGAATGACTTTGGCGTATAAATCCCCGGAGACGGGCGCGCGTTCGTTGCCGATGAGGAGGTGCAGTTTCAAGTTGGTCAGTAGTTCCAGCTCGTAGTCGGTTTGGAGTTCGGCTTCGGTGGGCGAGAGGCGGATCAGTTTGCCCAGGAAGAGGTTGCCCACGGCATGTTTGCCTTCCAGAATGGTGAATTCCAGGGCGATCGGGGTTTGCAGTTCCACCAGAACATCGTCAGTGCGGGGTAAGAAGAGATTGTACTTACCGCCAATGCCGCCGACTTCATACAGGGTGATGGGATCGCGAATGCCTTTGGGTTCTACCCGCAGTTGCCCATCAATCTGCACATCATATTTGGCATCTCGTAGGACGTGTTCCGAAATCAGAATTTGACCGCCGACGGTGTAGCTTTCAATGCGTGCCGCCAAATTCACATGACTGCCAATCACGGTATATTTAGCGCGTCGCTGTGACCCGACATTGCCAACCACCACTTCGCCTGTGTTAATGCCAATCCCCATTTCAATGGCGGGGAGGCCTACCTGTTGGCATTGCTGATTCACCGTTTGCATCGCCAGTTGCATCGCCACCGCACAGGCGATCGCCCGTTGCGAATCATCCACGCGAGCGATCGGAGCGCCAAACATGACAAACACCCCATCCCCAATAAATTCGTTAATCGTGCCCTTGTACTGATCCACCACATCCGCCATCACGCCCAGGTAAATGTTCAGAATCGTGACCACTTTTTCGGGGGGGAGGCGTTCCGAGAAGGCCGAAAATCCGCGCAAGTCGGACATCAGCAACGTCACCTGCCGCCGTTCTCCCCCCAGTTGTAAGCCCGACGGGGTTTCTAATAAGTTGGAGACAACTTCATCCGTCAAATAGCGCCCAAAGGTTTTCCGCATTTCAGTGGCGGTGTGAGCGACATAGCCCACTACCGAGACAGCCGCGCCCGTAAAACCGAGTAAGGCTGGCACCAGCGGAATCCACCACCCGGCAAGAAAGGCGAGGTAGACGCTAGCCAGCAGGGTCAGCCCCCACAGCGGTAGGCGAAAGCGTTTCAACAGTAAGCGTCGGAGGCCCCCCGATCGCTGCCGTTGCTGCCAACTAATGACCGCCGCCAGGGTGATCCACAGAATAATCCAGAGCCATTCAGCCCACATCGGCAGGGTGTGAATTAACTGGCGCTCGTCCATCGCCGCACTCAAGATCTGACTCACGAGGTTGGCGTGAATCACAACCCCCGGCGTTCTCACGGGCGATCGCAACAAATGACTGCCCATCGGCGTATAAAACAAGTCTTTGTGGCTTTCGGCGATGTTGCCAATTAGAACAATGCGATCGCGAATTTGCTCCGGCTGAATCCGGTTTTCCAGCACATCCATGACGCTGATGGTGTGAAAGCGATCGCTGCCCCCCCGGTAATTGATCAACACCTGATAGCCGCTGGTGTTGACCCCCACATACCCACCATTACTCCGTTCAAACGGTTTAAAGACAGTTTCTCCGGCAAAAATGTAGCCTTCCGGCGTGAGATTACTGGGGACTCCCCGCTGCGACAGGTATTGGTAAGCCAACTTAAACCCAAAGCTGAAAATTGGTTCGCCCGGGCGTTCATCCACACTCAAGAAAATGCGGCGGACTTTGCCATCGGGATCTAAGGGAAAATCATTCGCTCCCACCTGATCCTGTTGTTTGAGTAAGGGCGGCGGTGCCACAGATTGACTATCATCACTCTTGCCAACTTTCTGCACCCCAATTAAGTTCGGCGTGGTTTTAAAGACCTGCGCCAAAGCTGCGGTTCCCGGCGGCACGGGCAAATCGCGGTAGAGGTCATAGCCGATCGCGCTGGGCCGATATTGTTTCAAGGTATTGAGCAGTCGCGCCAACACCTCATCGGTAATCGGATACTGTTTCAGTTTTTGGATATCCGGCTCATCAATCGTGACGATCACAATCCGCTCATCCACAGGTTCTTGTGGTCGCAGCAGGAACAGTTGATCCAGGGTCGCCAATTCCAACAGTTGCAATAATCCCAACAGGCGCAGCAGGAATACAGCCGCCGTTACTGTTGGCACGGCAATCAGCACCCCGCGCCACCGCCAAACCGCTTGCTGCACCCGCATGTTCATTTTAATTCTGGCTTAAAGTGGCACGCAGTAAGGGTTCACTGGCTAGCCGCTCCAAATTCACGGAGGTGAGTAATGCCTGCCAACCCGCGATCGCGCTCCGATCCGTGGGGTTCGTTTGGCGGAGACCTGCCAGCGTTGTCACGGCTTCATGCCAGATGCCATTGTCAGCATAAATTTGCACTCGTTCGGTGGGGGTGGCTTTTTCTAACTGCCTGGTCATCGTTCCTTCCGGCTGCACCCGTTCCACCCAGCCTTCCACACTGGGATTTGCACTTTGATCCATCTGGTTACAACCCACCACCAGATACCAGTGGTATTGCTTACCCACGGCTAAAGGCGGCGCACTACTGGGTAACGTAAAACTGACAATGCCCGATTGCTTCGGTAAGGCCAAATTCGTTTCATACACCACATCACTGTCATCACTATTGAGCAGCAAAAATTTGGCAGTCGTGGCTGGCGATTGAGGCACGTACCAGTAAAAGGTCGGATTGCTGCTGTAGGTCAGACCCAGGCGGTTTTGAGGCACTAAGGAGGTGAGTTGCTGCGACCCTTTCAAGCAGGATTCGCCCCGGGTGGCACCACCGGCACTGGGTGGTGCGGTACCCCGGCTGGGTGGTCGAAAGCTTTGGCTGAGTTGCAGCGGCGGCGCGGCGAATTGTGTAGGGGTGGCAGCGCGACTGTGAGCCAGGGGGTGGAACGCGAGGCCCAGAAGGGCGATCGCGGTCGAGGTGGTGAGCGAGGCTAGAGCAAAAATTCCACTCATAGAAAATGTTGAGTTGCAACGAGTAAGGGATGTGTAAACTCCAAGGTCAAAGCTGATTCTGTAAACCCAGATCAACCGTTAGTAATGCCCCTGTGATCGATTACCACACTCTCCAGTCTTCCCAATCCAGATTAAAAATTGAGGTGTCGGGAAACGCTGTGGGATTATTCTGGCGTTCCAGTAAGTCCCGCAATTCTGCCAGTAGCGGTTCTGGCCGCGGTAATTCATCGACGAATTGATACGGTAACACACCCTTTTTTAGCGCAAAATCCGCCGTTGTGCCCGCTGCTGCCCCTACCGACCATTCAAACCCATGCACGCGGTAAGCCGAGGCCGCGATCGTGCTGTTGGCAATACTTTTACCTGTCACGATCAGGTTATCCAACCGCTGCGGAATCATCGCCCGCAATGGTACTTCTCCCGGATAGGCGGGGCCATGGGCTTGGCGCACGCCCGGACGCTCAATATTACCGGGCTTTTCCGGGGGCGATTCAGCCATACAAGGATGAAAATCCATCGCATATTGGGCAATCCCGACCGCATCGGGGAAGATCGTCGATCGCGTCCGCTGCTTGACCTGGCTGGAATCGATCGCCCCGACGGGTAATTGCAGGAGTTGTAAGCCCGACAGCAGTTTCCAAAGTTGTTGATAGGTCGCGGGATCGAGATTTTCCCGGTAGTAGGATTCGTCCCGATAATCGATTTTGGAGACATCAATCTCATTCACGCTGAACCCCTGCGGGTAAGTGATGGAGGGTCTGCCAATGATGCGCCGCGCCTCCCGAATGTAGGGATACTTAGACAAGCCATGCACCGTCCCCATCGGCGCATCTAATCCCGCTAGATAACGATGGTTGGGCGCAGGTTGCTTCACCCCTGTCCCCAGTTGGGAATCGGTGGTGCCCGTCGTCAGCCAGTAATAGTAGGCGATCGCGTTTTCTTCCCCCCGCCGCAACGTCTCGGTGCGTAAACCGCCCTGCCAGTTGCCTGGACTCAATTCCCCCCGTTGCTGGAGTTGGTCGCGGGTATAAATCAAATTGTCTTGCGCCGTGCCGGGACGGTAATCATTGCCCCAGGTCCAGTTCTGCATGGAGATGTCCCCCGGCAACACAGCAGCACCCACACCCGCCACCCGCGATCGCTGGCGAAAGTTGGGGCTCCAGATACGGCGGTAGGTAAACACGCGATCAAGATTCGCATTGTTGGGATGCTCGTAGCTAAAGTAGGGCGCGTACTGGGCATAGAAGGGGGGGACGGGTTGCGGTTGCGCCGTTTCTGTCCGCTCCATCGCGAAGGTGTACGTGAAGCCCTGGGTGCAGTAGGGATCGTTAGTTTTGACGGGGGAAGAGGGGTTATCGGCAGAAACCGGATCGAGTCCCAGACGGTAGGGGATATCGGCGAGGGCGACGATTTCTCCGGTTTCCGTGGCTTCGATCACGTACCAGGGGGTGGGAGCGTTGGGTTTCGGTGCAGCGGGAGGCGTGAAGTGAATGAGGGTTTTGTGGAGGCGGGGGGAGTTTTGGGGTTGGTATGCGTCGGCGATGATCTGGGAGAGGGGTTCGGTGTTGAGGGGCGGGGTGGCGGGAGCGGCTTCGTGTTGGATGGCGATCGCGCGGGTGATTTGCTGGCGATCGGGACTGTAGCCAAGTTCTTTGATGATGGTGTGGGGAAACCACTTGAGTTTGCCGTTGCCCTGCCGCGCGGCCTCCTGCAATTGTTGCCACAGGAATTCATGCCCATCGCGGGGCATAAAGCAGGAAACACTGACCCAACAATCACCGGAGCTCAGCCCCCCATATTTGTTGTAGATGTGGCGGCGGAGTTCGTTGTAGCCGCGGGGAAAAAAGCGGGTTGCCCGCATGTGGTTGGCTTCATCCAGCGCCGAGGTGCCTTGGGACGAAACTTGTCCCCCCAACCAGTCGGTGATCTCGGTTAAACAAACGGTGCGGCCAGCCAGTAAAGCTTCGTAGGCGGCGGCAGTACCCGCTAACCCACCTCCGACAATGAGGATTTCACAGGTTTCTGAGGTGGAGACGGGCGAGGGGTGGGGCTGAGCCTGAGCGCTGGGAGCCGCGATCGCCCCCCATCCCAGTAAACTTGACAGGAACCAGAGCGCCAGGGGGTGAAAGCGAAACGCAACGCGGGACATGATGACCAGGGAGAATTATTTTTGAATCGCGATATACACCTCAACCTGATCCGGAAACACTTTGTCATAGACTTCAAAGTCGGCGGTGTAGGCTCTTTGAAAGACTTTGTTGCTGGCGAAATAGTTCCCAATTTCTTTCCAGGTGCGGGTGAGGGCATTCGGCATCGACCCTTTCACCGTAAACACCAGATATTCCGCTGTGGGGATATCGATCGCCACCATCCCCTCCGGCACCTCACTGGAATTATTCACCTCAGCGGCCAGAATGGTGGAGTAAGTACCGGTGTGATCGCTCTCATAGTTCGTGTAGATCACGAAGTACAGTTCACTGTCTACCCGGCTGGGAATTTTATCTTCTAAGCCATCCTTCAAAAATTTGCGATGTAAAGCTGGAATTTGAGCTGTTTTTTTATTCGCTTCCAACTGGTTCGAGGTCTTGGCCTCCAACCCAATAAACTTCATGCCCTTGTGGGTTCTAATCTGCGGTACCATGACGTGACCTTAATTTGCAGTTACAACTTAAATGGATGACTTTAATCTAAGAAGTCCCATGTTGCCGCCATTACACACCCAAATCTATCAAGAATTCAGGCTCTCTCTGGAAGAGTTGAAAGACGTGCTTTCTCAGGATACTGTTGATCGATCGCATCTAAAGTCCTCCGTTGCTAAACTTCAGGACTTTTTTCAGAACCAGATTCTAACACTCGATTCTAGCCCCCTGCATCCTCACCTGGTACAGCAGACTCAAGCGGTACAGGTAGAAATGGATAAACAACTCAAGCTCTTGAGCCTGGATGGCATGTTTCTACAAGCCGCCAAACAGCCTGCGACCGTGGCTCAGCGGTTACAGCAAGTGAGCGATCGCCTGCTGCTCCTGACCCGCTATTGTGATCATCTGCTCACTTCGCCAACCTAGCTCAAGCTTCCGGTTCAATCCCCGCTGCCCGCAGTTGGGCGGCGAGGCGATCGGCGCGTTGCCGTTCTTGTTCAGCAATTTGCCGTTCTTGCTCAGCCCGTTGCCGTTCTTGCTCAGTTAATTCCAATCCCCATAGCAGCAGGTTGTCGGCGGTATCCCACCAGCGTAACCAGGCACCCGTCCGCGTTTCGCGCGTACCTTGCCACACGCCCAACCACAAATCCAGCTCTGGGACAAAATACCGCTGCGCCGCATCCAGGGGTTGCAATTGATAGCGTCCGGCTTGCAACCGATACGCCTCGAAGTCGCCCGTTGCGGGGGTGAAGATCACATAATTGGGAACTTGCAGAATTTGCTCATAGAAAAACCACTTGCCGGGCGGATAGGTGGGTTTGTTGGAATATTCAGTGCCTTCCGAGTTGGAGATAAATTCGATCGCGATCGCCAGCGGCTCTCCTTGCAAATTGGGCGTGTAACTGCGATCGACCTCCTCGCGGGGCACCCGAATTTGGGGCACATACGCCCAATCCGGCGCTTTCACCACCAGTTGCCCGTCCACCGTCGCACAGATGCCGTAGTTGGTGGGAGTCAGGGCGGTGTCTGGTAATCGCCCAGCCAGATGCAAGCTTTCGGTTAAGGCCGCTGCCAGCGAGGGTTGATTGATATTGTCCACAGGCTCATCATCCAGCACAAAATCATCTGGCAGTTTTTCCCAGGTCACTTGATAGCGGGGTGGAGTGGCAATCATTGGGCCGCAGGGGAGAAGAATAGATCTAGTGTAAACGGTGACTACCAGGGTAGGCAGACCAACGGGAATAAAATGTATTCCAGGAAAAAGAGTTTCCAGATGAACTGATAGAAGCTGCTGATCGACGCTTTCTCATGCAGGTTGACCTGGAAACTGCGCCACCAAAAGAGGGCGATCGCCACCAGATGCGTACTGATCAAGAACGGGGCATTGACACCCGGCAGGCCCAACAGGGCGGCCAGAATCAGCCCCAAATAACACCCTGTGAGAATCCAGCGCGTGATCTCGAAGACTTTACGTTGCCCTAAGCGCAGGGTGAAGGTGGAGATGTGATATTGCCGATCACCTTCAATGTCAGGAATGTCTTTGAATAACGCGATCCCGATCGTGAAGCCGACAATAAACAAGGTCAACGCCCACAGGATTGGCGGAATCGGAAAGCCCTGATGGAAATGGAGAAACAACCCCAAATTGACGACCACCCCCCGCACTGTAAAGATGCAAACCGATGCCCAGAAGGGAAACCGTTTGAGGCGAATGGGGGGCAGAGAATAAGCGGTACCAATCAGCAGGCTACAGACGACCATGCCCAGCAGATAGAATCCTTGCAGGGCGGCAATCACCAAGGCCGAGATCGCCATACCCGTCACAATGCGGCGACCCAATGGCGGGGAAAACTCCCCGGAGGCCAGCGGCAAATGGGGCTTATTAATGCGATCGATCTGGATGTCTTCCAGTTGGTTTAAGCCCACAATGTACACATTGCCACAGAGACAGGCGATCAGCGTCGGCAGGAGCACCCCTGGCACAGTTTCGAGCAATTGGGGGAAAGCCCAATCAAGTTGGGCGATCGCCGCGATCGCAAACACCGACAATACGCTTAAGCTGGTGCCGATGATGGTATGGGGGCGAGAGAACTTCCAGAATGCGTAGAGCCAAGAACGGGGGTGTTTTGCGAAGTGGAGCGGGGTCGCACGAGGAGCGGCAGCGGAAGATTTTGGGGATACTAGGCTCATATCAACAAATCAGTCAAAGTTCACCATTAATAGCGATAAATCATCGTCTAAAGCCTCATTCGGACTGAGGGTTTTAATATAGTTCAGGATATAATTCAGCCCTTGTGAGCGAATACTGGCGCAGTTCGTGGCCAGCATCTCGACAAAACAATCCAGCCCCCAAACCTCCCCATCGGGTTGCATAATTTCGTAAATGCCATCACTGAACACATACAGTGTACTGGCGGCTTCAATATCGCACCGCTGATTCACAAACTTCGTGTCGGGCATCATGCCAATCGGCAAGCTCACGGTTTTCAGGCGTTGAATGGCGACATCTTGCTCCGTCGCGCCCGTCAGCAGGAGGGCTGGGGGATGACCCGCACTGGAGTAGATCAACTGGCGTTTCGCCTGATTGTATACGCCATACCAGATGGTGAAATATTTATCGTTCTGGTCATCCATCTGAAAGGCTTCATTCAAAGCCCGCAACACATGATTGGGCTGGTAAAAGTTCACCCCATCCATCGACTGCGATCGCAGCAAGTTCAACACCGAAATCGACGGTAACGCCGCCCCCAACCCATGCCCAGAGACATCCAGCAAGTAAATTGCCAGGTAATCTGGATCCAGCCAGTAGTAATCAAAACAATCTCCCCCCAACTGGCGGGACGGCACAAAGCGCGAATCAATCCGGACATCACCCGTCATCGGGGTGGGCAGGAGCGATCGCACATATTCCGCCGCCTCTATAAATTCCCCCTCTAAAATCCGTTGCTGTTCTTGCAAAGCTTGATACACCTGATTTAAGCGCAATCCCGCTTTCACCCGCGCCCGCAGTTCCGTCAGTTCGACCGGCTTGGTTAAAAACTCATCCGCCCCCGTATCCAACCCCGTCACCCGGTCTTCCACCGCCCCCCGCGCCGTCAGCAGGATGAAAAAAATGGTGGACAGGTCGGGGTCGCCCTTCACCTGCCGACACACCTCTAACCCGTCCACTCGTGGCATAATCCAGTCACAAATGATCAAAGCTGGGTAAAACTGTTTTGCCAGGAGTAGCCCTTCGCCGCCATCATTGGCCGTTGCCACCTCGTAGCCTTGTTCTTCTAACATTCTGCGGATGACCAGTTGAGTCGTTAAATCATCCTCAATCACTAGAATTCGAATCGGGGCATCAGACATAGAAAAGCGATGAAGCAAGGGTGTATAAGGAAACGAATGCCAAAAAAGTGTAACAATTCAGTTCAGAAAAGGATACAAATTTAGGGGGGCAACTATAAACTGGTGGCAGGGGCTACTTTCAGGAACACATTCGGGTTTGACCACTTCATTAAAGTCTACTTTCGACCAACTTTGAATTTAGCAGGTGAAGATTTTCAGGGTCTCGACATTGCAAGCACTTCATACAGCCTTTCTTCAAGTTAATACAGATCTCGATGCACTCGCTCAGGTGCTGGAGTGGTTTGATCAATTTAGTACGCCACCCACCCCTCCCCAGACCTGGATGCAGTGTCAGTTAGCGCTGGCAGAGGGCTTTACGAATGCAGTGCGACATGCCCATGATGGTCAACCGTTGGATCTGCTGATTGACCTGGAAGTGCAAGTGTTTGACGATCGCATTGAAATTCGGATCTGGGATCAAGGGGCACCCTTTGACCTGACCGAGCGGTTGCAACGGATGCCCCGTGACCTGGATACGGAAGCGGAAGGCGGGCGGGGGTTGCGGTTAATGGAACGAATTGCCGACCATTTGAGCTATACCCGGACGGACGACACCCGGAATTGTTTGCTGATTGTCAAGAAGTTTTTTGAGCTTTAAAGACCAACGTCTGGAGTTCCTGGAACACTCGCTGCAAGGTGGTCAGATGCTCTGGGGCGGCGGCTAACTCGTGCTGACGAGCTTGTTGCTCCAACTCCGTAGCGATCGCATAAATCGCAGTTACCCCCGTATTGCCACTTGACCCTTTCAGGTGATGCGCCTGCTGTTCTACCGTTGTCCAGTCCTGCGTCGCGATCGCCTGAGCCAGTAGGATCAGATGGTGCTCCGTATCTTCCACAAACGTTTGCAGCAACTCTAATTCAAATTCCGCATTCCCATCGCACACCTGATGCAAATGCTCCCAATCGATCAAGGGAGATGTCATCAGCGTTGCTTCCGTCATCGCTCCGGCAGGGTTGGGTTCCAGCATGGCTACCTCTTTTTGGGCTAATAACACCTGACTCCAATACCGCAGTTTGGTCGCCAGCTTTTCCTTCAGAATCGGTTTACTCAAATAGTCATCCATCCCCGCCGTGATGCAACGCACCCGGTCTTCGCGCATGGCGTTGGCAGTCAAGGCGACGATCACGGTATGGCGATCGCCCGCTTCCAGCCGTCGAATTTCCTGGGTCGCGTTGTACCCGTCTAACACAGGCATTTGGCAATCCATAAACACCAAGTCATAGGGGATTTGCTCCAGGAGTTGCAGCGCCTCCTGTCCATTCGCCGCCACATCAGCCGTATACCCCAGGCTTTTAAGCTGGTTCAAGGTGACTTTTTGATTCACCACATTATCTTCCACCAGCAAGATTTTGAGCTTGGGCAGTTTGGGAGTGGGCACAACCGGGGTGATCGCCCCACTCTCCCCAGTTTTGACGGGCATTGCTACCGCCTCAACCACCGCCGCATCCGGCAATGGCACCTGCCCATCCACCAAGGTATTGAGTAAGCAATCTAGCAGGCGGGACTGTTTGACGGGCTTTACCAGGTAGGCCGAGAAACCCAAATGGAGAGCATTCCGTGCCCCACCCCAATGGTTCAAAGAGGTCATCATAATCAGGCGGGTGGTTTGCAGCAGGGGGTCGGATTTGATCAAAGACCCCAACATTTCCCCATCCAGATCCGGCATTTGCATGTCGAGAATGGCGACATCGTAGGGCTGACCCGCGATCGCCGCTGCCCGTAACATGGTTAACGCCGTCGCCGCCTCACTCGCTTCCTCCACTTCCATGCCCCAAGAGGACACCTGATAGTGCAAGACCTTGCGATTGGTGGCATTATCATCCACCACCAACAATTTCACACGGCTCAAGCGGGGGGGACTGACGATCAGACTGGGTGCCCCTGCTGCCCCCGGCACCTGTTTGGCGAAAGTCAGACTGATCCAGAAGCGCGATCCATTGCCTGCCGTACTTTCCACCCCAATTTCGCCGCCCATCAGTTCCACCAACTGCCGCGAAATCGCCAGCCCTAATCCCGTGCCGCCATAGCGCCGCGTGGTGGAGGCATCCACCTGCGAAAAGGGTTGGAATAACTTCTGTTGGCCTGCTGGAGAAATGCCGATGCCCGTGTCCGTCACCGAAAACATGATCGTCGCTTCGGTTTCCGTTTCCGCTTTGAGCGCCGCCTGGATCACCACTTCACCCTGGCTAGTGAACTTTACCGCATTGCTGACCAGATTGGT
>JAIXVO010000787.1 GCA_027482985.1 Cyanobacteriota bacterium | reverse complement strand
CATAACCCGAAGGTCCATGGTTCAAATCCATGCCCCGCCACCAAATGCTAGTTCAGCAAAACCAAATTAAGAGGGAGAGGTTCTATCACTGGGTAGAGCCTTTTTCTCTTTTAAAATCTTTCTTTCGAGCAGTACGGCGATCGCGCTGGGAAACCGCTGACCAGAACCCAACGCTGCCCGGTAGAATGAGGATGCCGCCTCTGCTGAACGGCTTCACCTTGCTGCTACTCTCCCGCCGCCCCTATGCTTGACCGATTGCAACGTCCGCTTGTGTTTGGAAGCGCCTCCGTCGTGCTAGTGATTGGACTGTTGGAACTGCTCAATCAGACGGTGGGCGAGTGGAGTGTGTATAGCCTGCTGGCGATCGCCATTAGTGCGGGGGTGTGGTGGGTACAAAAGCCGGACAAACAACGACAGGCTGTATCTGCGATCCCTCAGTATGTGGATGCGACGCTGGTGCAACAAGCGCTGACCGCCGCCGAACAAGTATTAGACCGACTTCAGGCGGAAGTTGCCGAAGGGACACCAGCCGCCGGGGTAGAACCGCAAGTGGCGATCCTCCAGTCGCAAATCAGCCAGATTGCCAGTGAGATGGATCGGGAAGCGGTGCGAATCCTGGTCATGGGCGGGAAAGGCAGCGGCAAAACCAGTTTGATCCAACAATTGCAAGCGACTTGGCAGGCAGCGTCTCCCCAGCCCGTCTCTCTGCTGGAAGCGCCGAGCTTCACTCTCGCTACAGAGTCGGGCTTGACGGCTGATGCGATCGCCCTGAAACAATCTCTGACGGCTGACCTCGTTGTGTTTTTGGTGACGGGAGATTTAACGGAATCCGAGTTGCAGACGTTAAAACAACTCGCCAGCCGCAAGCGCACCCTGCTGGTGTTGAACAAACAGGATCACTATTTGCCCGATGAGCGAGTCACCTTACTCAACCGGATGCGGGAGTGGGGACAGGGCTGGCTGCGGTCAGAGGATATTTTGGCGATCGCGACTGACCCGCGTCCGTTGAAAGTCCGGCGACATCAGGCCGATGGCAGTTGGCAAGAATGGTTAGAAGACCAGCCCGCCGATATTGCCGCTCTGTCCCAACGGCTGACGACGATTTTGCAAACTGAAAGTCGGCATCTCGTCCTGGCGAGTTCTTTAGGGTCTGCCCAGGCTTTGAAAGCCGAAGCCGCCGCTGCCTTGAATCAAGTCCGCCGCACCCGCGCCCTGCCCATTGTGGAACAGTTTCAATGGATTGCCGCTGGCACCGCTTTTGCCAGTCCCATTCCGACCCTGGATGTCGTCGCGACAGCCGCCATCAACGCCCAAATGATCCTCGACCTGGGCAAAATTTATCAACAGAAATTCTCCATCGATCAGGCGCAAAAAGTCGTCACTGCCCTTGGTAGTCTGATCCTCAAGTTGGGCTTGGTGGAACTCTCGACCCGCGCGATCGCCAGCCTGCTGAAAACCAACGCCGTCACCTACATCGCCGGCGGCTGCATCCAGGCCGCGAGTGCCGCCTACCTCACTCGCATCGCCGGACTCACCCTGATCGAATACTTCGATACCCAGGAACCCAACCTCACCCTGGCCGATGCCAAACCGCTGGCGATCGAACGCCTGGGGCAAGTGCTGCAACAAGTCTTCCAGCAAAATCAACAACCCAAAATCTTCCAAACCCTCACCAGCCAAGTGCTCGATCGCTTCACCCCCAAGCCCGCCGCCGCCCCTCCTACCCCTATTGTCATGAATGCCCAAATCGAGCGATCGCCCCTCCCCCTTGATGCCCAACCCTTTCAAACGCCTTTAAAGTTACCCGAACCCGCGATCGCCGATCCGATTCCCGCCGACATCCAGGAAGCCGCCCGAGGCTAATCCGATCCCCCTTTCCCCTCCGTCCCCGTCCCTCAATCCAGACGTGCCAGCGGCACGTCTCTACGATTCCCTCCTCGTCCTTCCCTTTCCCTCCCTTCTGACTCCTGACTCCTGACTCCTTCCCCTCCCTCCTCCCTTGACTCCCTCCCCCGATCCCCAAACCCTCTACCTCCAACGTGCCCGCAATGCTGTGCGACAGGCGCTCAATCGCTATACGGGATATTTCAAGGCGGCGCGGCAAAATCCCCCCGCAGCGACGACGCAGGACTTGATGAAGACGGACATGGAGCGGCTGACCGTCACCCTGAACAAGCTGGAAAATCAGGTGGCGCGGGTGGCGGTGTTTGGCTTAGTGAGTCGGGGCAAGTCGGCGGTTTTGAATGCTTTACTGGGGCAAAAGGTGCTGCCCACGGGGCCGTTGAATGGGGTGACGTTGAATCCGCAGGCGGTTGTGTGGTCGCCCTATGGCAAGGCGGGCAGCAAGGCGACTCCCAGTGATTCCAGCTTGCAGATTGAGTTGATTGATACGCCGGGGTTGGACGAAATTGATGGGCAGACACGAGCGGAGATGGCCCAAACGATCGCACGGCAGTCTGACTTAATTTTGTTTGTGGTGTCGGACGATATTACGCGGACGGAGTTTCAGGCGTTGTGTGCGTTGCGGCAGGAACAGAAGCCGCTGTTGCTGGTGTTTAACAAGATTGATTTGTATCCAGAGCAGAGTCGGCAGGCAATCTATCAGAGTCTGCAACGGTTGGCGAGGACCACAGTGGATGGCAAATTATTCCAGCGATCGCTGACGACCAATGAAATTGTCCTGGTGGCGGCAGATCCCGCGCCGCTGCAAGTGCGAGTCGAGCAGCCGGATGGACGAGTCACCTATGAATGGGAAACCCCCGCTCCAGTGATTGATCCGCTTAAAGAAAAAATTCTGGAAGTTTTGGGGCAGGAAGGCCGGACGTTGATGGCCTTGAATGCGCTGGTACAGGTACAGGCGGCAGAAGGGCGATTAGCAGGCAAATTGATCGAAGTGCATCAGACCGAAGCGGAAGCGTTGATCTGGAAGTTTGTTAGCTATAAGGCGATCGCGGTCGCCGTGAATCCCTTTGCGGTGCTGGATCTGGTCGGGGGCACCGTGTCCGATCTGGCCATGATTCGCGCCCTATCGAATTTGTACGGCTTGCCGATTACGGCTCATGAGGCTGGCAAACTCTGGAAAACCATTTTGCTCAGTTCCGGCAGTTTGCTCCTCACTGAAATTGGCAGTGGGTTGGTGTTGGGCTTGGGCAAAAGTGCCGCCGTCGCTGGTGCTGGAGGGGATGCCGCCAGTGGGATCACCGCCTATGCAGGCACCGCGATCGCCCAGGGCAGTTTTGCCGGACTGGGATCTTATGCCATTGGCCGCGCCGCCCAAATCTATCTGGAAAATGGCTGTAGCTGGGGTTCTCAGGGAGCCAGCAGCACCATCCAAGACATTCTCAAAAATTTAGACACGAATACTATCCTGTATCGGATTCGGCAGGACTTGAGCGATCGCTTGATGTAATTTTGGGTGATGGGTAATGGGTAATGGGTAATGGGTGATGGGTAATGGGTGATGGGTAATGGGTAATCCTCCCAACCCCCAACCCCCAAACCCCAAACCCTAATCCCCCGCATTAATTAAGTTTTGAAAACGGGGGCAGAAAATTGTTATGCCGAATTGCGATTTCTCGAATACAAGATGTATAAGATTTTGATTACATCCGATTTGTAGTAATCTGCTCGTTTTCCACCAGTGCAAGGAATAAGCCTATGACGATTCTTAATTTGATTTCGTTTCTTGGTATTTTTGGCTTATGTTTCATTGCCTGGGTGTTTTCCGAAAATCGGCGGATGCGCTATTTCCCGTGGCGTGTCGTGATTACTGGGATTTTGTTGCAACTCGCGTTAGGGGCTTGCGTCTTTATCCTGCCGGCCACCCGTGAAATTTTACGAGTGTTTAGCGATTTACTCAATGTCGTTTTTAATGCAGCAGATGCGGGAGCTCGCTTCGTCTTTAACGTCAAAGTTGTCCCGTTACCTGGTCAACCGCCAGATCCCAACATTGGGTATATCTTTGCGTTTCGGGCCTTGCCCACGGTCATCTTTTTCTCTGGGTTGATGGCGTTGCTCTACAACATTGGCGTGATTCAGGTCATCACCAATATCTTTGCCAAGATTTTCTATGTGACGATGCGGCTGAGTGGGGCAGAAGCCTTGAGTGGCGCAGCGAACATTTTTGTGGGGATTGAAGCGGCAATTGTCGTTAAACCATTTTTAGCCAAAATGACCCGCAGTGAGTTGTGTGCGATTTTGGCGTGCTGTTTTGGAACGGCAGCTTCATCTGTCTTAGCCATTTATGTCAGTGCTTTAAAACCTGTTTTCCCCAACATCCTGGGTCATCTGGTTTCAGCCTCAATTATGGCGATCCCGGCCTGTTTTGTGTTG
>JAIXVO010000732.1 GCA_027482985.1 Cyanobacteriota bacterium | reverse complement strand
GAGCGCGCGATTCAAAAACAGTTGTTTAACTTGACTAAGTATGGCAACGATGAACGCGATCGCACTTGTGCACAACTCTGCTTACGGTGTTTCATTTCGCACCAAATCGCCCAAGTGTGCATCCAGTTTGAGCATCAATATGGTGAATATTATGGGTTTACTCGCGAAGATCTATTTACGCTGGTTTTAGATGATGATGGTAAGGCTCAGCGATTAGCGATTAGCGATCCGCCGTCAACGAACAACCAACAGCCAAAGGCTCATCGCCAACCGCTCATCGCTAACAGCTACGAGCTAACAGCTGCAAAGATTTTAGAGAAGTTTGACCCCGATCGCGCTAGTTTAGCAACCTGGACGACTCGCTTAGTGAAACAGCACCATGAATTGAATGCTTTCCTGCTGGAACAGGGGTTGTGTCTGCTCAGTGATTGGGCAATTCTGAACGACACCAAACCCAAGAAACTGCAACGGGTACTGACTGAGTTTTATCAATTGACTCCAACTGAAGTCGGACAGGCGGTTGATTTACTGACGAGTTACCATGCGGTCTATCGCCGCGATCGCCTGCTCAAAGGGCAAAAAGGACCTTGCTCTGATCCCACTCCCGTGCAACTTCAAGAAATCAGCACACGTCTCCAAGCGCACAGCAATCGGGGACTCTCAACCGATGTCCTTTTGACTCGTCTTATGACTCTAGCCAGTCGGTTACGACAATATCGCATTTCTACGGGAGGGGGTAAACCACCCGGACAGTCGCTTGACCAATCTGATACGCCACTACTCAATCAATTGAGTCAGGAGTCTGTTGAAGGTACAGACGAGTATCCACAATTGGAGTTTCTGAAAACCTATCGACAGCAATTTTCTCACTGTTTGGAAGGAGCCTTACAACGGGTGATCACCCATCGCTTACAAACGCTAAAACTACCCAAACAACAAAACTTTCTCCTAGCACTCCAACTATTTCATTGTGAGCAAGTAACGATGAGTGCGATCGCTCACCAGATTGGGTTGAAAGCCCAGTATCAGGTGAGTCGATTATTGAAGCTAGATGAATTAAGAGCTGATGTACGACATGGCTTGCTTCAGTGCTTGCGAAGTTCTGTGATGAATACAATTTTGAATTATATGGAGCCAGACAAACTTGATCAAATTGATAGTCAAATTACTGTTGCGTTAGAAGAACAAGTTGACAATTTGATGGTTCAAGAACAGGTTAGTACTAAAACTCCTAAAGATTATCTTTCTAACCAGAGTTTGTTTGCTCGAAAACTTTGTCAATATTTAGACACATTATTCATTGGATGAGGTTAATTATGAGTTCCATGAGTGTTCCCGATGCGTTAGAATCCCTCTCTCCCAGCGCGATCGCGCTGACCGATCACCAGCTTGAACAAGCCCACCAGTCTTGTCAATCTATTGTTGATCCAGTGCAACAGTGGCAGTGTTATTTGAATTCAATGGCTTTACTGGGATTTGAGCAATGGCTATATCACCGAGCGAATGATCTTGCATTGAATGTGACTCAATCTTCCATGATGGATGCGGCTGAAGTTCTACCCGTGATTTTTCAGGTGATGGTGAATGGCTTCAAGGTGTGTCTGATTCCAGTCGAAAGTCAACCCGATGAGGTCGAATTTCCTAGTGTTGCAATTTCTATCCCAAACTTAGCCAGTCATTTCTATATCACTGTTGCAATCTACGAAGAACAGTCTCAAATTGCTGTGCATCGCTTCCTTCGATATGATCAACTAACTACTCAACTGCGATCGCGACAACCTGATACCGACGGGTTTTACATCCTGTCGACCGAGGCTTTTGAGGCTGATCTTGATCGCCTGCTCCTCTATCTGCGCTGCTCGCAGCCTGCCGCGATTCCGCTCCCAAACATCGCCCCAACAGCGGCGTTCCCGCCTACCCCTCGCATCAATGTCCGCCGCTGGTTGCAAAATGAATTAGACGCATGGGCACAACAACTCGCCTGGGTGCTATTGCCGCCGCTGTCGCTAGAGAATGCCATGCGCTTGACGGCGAGAGTAGTGAATCAACCGACCTCCCAAGAGAGTTTTGAGAATGTCATCAAACAACTGGTGCGAGATGGCATGAGCTTGCCTGCCGATGCGCGGGTGGCCTATCAGGATCTAGACCTAGCGGGTGTGCCGACGCGCCTCTACGCGATCGCCGGGACACTGCCCCCCGATCCTGCACCCGAATGGACGCTATTGCTGATTTTAGGGCCGCGATCGCAGACCCCGCTGCCCCGCCAGACCCAGCTGCAAATTGGCGTAGCCGATACCCTCTTGATCCAACAAACCCTCACTCAGCAGGATAATTATGTGTATGCCAAAGTCATCGGCACCTTGGCAGAACACTTCTGGGTCACGATCTCGGCTCCTCATACCGAGCCGATCGCACTCCCCCCGTTTACCATGCAACCGCACGCCTAATCGTCCATTTTGATTTTGCAACCGCTATGCCCTCGTTTCGTCTGAAAGTCTGGCACATTGAACAAACTTGCGTGTTTGAGTTGGCCTGGGGGAAGGGCCGGCAACTCACGGCCAAACTGCCCTTTCCCAATACTCTGAAAACGCACTATAACCGCTGGCAAGAGGCTTATCTGGATTTCTACAAGTCCCGGGAGTTTCAAGCCTCTAGCTTGCGGGCCCGCGTCGATGTGAGCGGCACGATGGCCACCCCGGCGATCGATTGGCGGGCGAGATTAGCCCAGGCAGAAGCGGAATTGACGGCGGAATTTCATCATTGGCTGAGTAGTGCCGAGTTAATCAAGATTCGGCGAGAAATTGCTGCGGGTGAATCTCCGGCATCTCCGCCCACTCAGCATTTACCGCAACCGATCGAGGTGTTTCTCACCTGTGATTCGTTGGAGTTGGAGCGCTTGCCGTGGGAGACGTGGGAAATTGGGACGGAGTTTGCGGCCAGTTCGATTCGCTTGGTGCGATCGCCCGCCAACATTGAGGCGGAAGTGGGGCAACGGCGGCATCGGGGGAAACTGCGAATTCTGGCGATTTTGGGGGATGAGACGGGGTTGAATTTTCAGCAAGAACGAGAGGCCCTCAAAGATCTGAAGCCACTGGCAGACCTGACCTTGCTGGGGTGGCAGGAAGGCAAAGCCCCGGATCATTTGCTGGAGGAGATTCAACGGGCGATCGCGCAGCCTCAAGGGTGGGATATTCTCTTTTTCGCCGGACACAGCAATGAAACGAATTTGACGGGGGGCGAACTGGGAATTGCCCCTAACCAATCGGTGTTAGTCAGTGAAATTGCCCCTCAACTTCTAATTGCCAAACAACATGGCTTACAATTTGCGATTTTCAATTCCTGCAAAGGTTTAAATATTGCTAACTCGTTAATTAGTTTAGGGCTGGGACAAGTCGCAGTTATGCGGGAACCGATTCAT
>JAIXVO010000353.1 GCA_027482985.1 Cyanobacteriota bacterium | reverse complement strand
GGAAATTGTCGTCAGAAAGGTGACGCTAGAAACACCGATTGCAGTCAACCAAATAGCCTTTTTCATTCCTAAATCTTCCAATGGCAAAGTGTGGGGCGGCTGATCTCTAATTACATGCGGTCGTGATTTCATTCCGGCAACGGCAGTTGTTCAATATTGAACGTTTACAGTTGGGAGAGAAAGGCGCACTGAACGATGAAGAGACATCAGCTTAATTAAGTCATCAGCCCGAGGGGGGCGGTTTATGCAGCAGCCTGAACAATCATCGGGGTGGAGGGGAAGCGTCCATAGTTTGGGTTTCCCTTTACACTCAGTATGCCCAGGTCGGTTCAAACATCGCGATCGCCGCAGCAATCTGTGTTGGGAATCTGTGTGGTCTAACCTGGATTAGTGTAGTCAACCGCAGATTGGCGGCGCGACGGGGGTTCTACGGCCAAGTGGCGGTCATGGCTTGATGAAAAGTTCATCAAAGGACGGGTAATCTGGGTTGGCAATTTACTGAATCTGCACAAGGATAGAAAAGGACGGCGATCGCTCAGTCCTGTCTGATGGGATTGCCGCGATGTCGCACCCAGGAATTTTAGAAGGCCGAAATTTTGACGATTGCCACCCCACTGCATGAGCGGTTGAAGCTTGTGATTCAACCCAACAGCCTGGAAACCCATGCAGTGTTGACGAGATGCGGATTTCAAGCTGTGCCCCAAGTGCCGCAATTGATCCACCTGCCGCTGGAAGGCGCACAATTATCCTCCATTTTCACCGTCATTAGTCGGGCGGTGTCGGAACAAGGGCAACAGCGATCGCGCTACTGCATCACGCGATCGCCCCTCGACTCACAAGCGCTGCTAGTCGAATTTTTAGATGCACAACCCCTCAGTACAATTACGGTACCCGCGAAACATGCCTGGTTTTTGCGGGTGATGGCGCAGCAAAATTTGTATTTTGATTACCAACCCATTTTCGACTTCAGAACGGGCCAAGTGATTGCTTATGAATGTCTGGCGCGGGCGTTTGATGCGGAGGCTGCCGATTATTTCAACGGGCAACAGTTAGTGGATGGGGCGATCTCCCTCAGTCTCACCCATGAGTTTGACGAGTTGGCGTTGAAGACTTGCCTCAGCAGTATTGCGTCGTTGGGGAGTCCCGAAACGTTTTACGTGAATTTGGTGCCCAACGCGATCGCCAGTAATCCCCACTTTTTAGAGCACACGTTAGAACAGGTCAAACATCTGGGCTTAGCCCCACAGCAGATCATGTTTGAACTGACGGAAGTAGAAGCCCTACTGCCGCACCACCCCCTGCCCCAACTGATCGATCAGATTCAGCAATTGGGCTTCGGGATCGCCGTTGACGACCTCTATGGCAATGTCTCGATTGACCATTACTTCATCGAATTTCGCCCTGACGTGATCAAAGTCGATCGCCTGATGGTGGCAGGCTGTAGTCAGCATCCGTTGAAGCAAATCCTGGTCAAAAATTTGGTGCGATCGGCGCATGAATTGGGCATCCCCGTACTGGCTGAAGGACTGGAGGTGGTCGCGGATATCCAGTTTTGTCAACAGCTTGGAGTCGATTACGGCCAGGGCTTTGGGCTGGCGCGCCCCCAACCCTATCTGCAAACCGCTCCCCTCCATTGGGATCAGGTTTTTGCCAGGTTATCGGCACTGGACTGATGGAAAGGCGACGCGCCCCCTTAAAATCAGGAAATGCAAAGTCAACCCGCTTTCCCCAACATTCCCTCCTGCCGCTGGAGCCGTCGCATTGGTTCCGGTTGGGCACAGCCGTACACGGTGCGCTACCCCAGTAATCTCGATGATGGCCCGTTTCATGGCATGCCATTAGGCGGATTTGGGGCGGGTTGTATTGGGCGATCGCACCGGGGCGATTTCAACCTCTGGCACGTGGATGGCGGCGAACACATTTTTCGCTCGATGCCTGCCTGTCAATTCAGTGTGTTTGAAGCCACGCAGGGCAGTCCGCAAGCTTTTGCGCTCTGTACGCAGCCACCCAGTGAGGGAACGTTGAGCCAGTGGCAATGGTATCCCGCCGTGGACGATGCCGACACTCAGGATGGCACCCAGTTGGGGCAGGTGAAAGCGCTGCTCTCGCCCCACACGGGCCTGTATGAAGCCCTCTATCCTCGCAGTTGGTTCACCTATCAGAACGTGTTTTTGGCGAATTTGAGTTGTGAGCAATTCTCCCCAATTTTGCCCCACGATTATCAAGCTACCAGCTACCCGATCGCCGTCTTTGAGTGGACGGCCCAAAACTCGACGGATGAGCCAATTACCTTAAGTATTCTCCTGACCTGGCAGAATATGGCGGGCTGGTTCACGAATGCCTCCAAATCGCCAGAAGTGCAGGTGCGAGATGATGGCAGTCCCGTGTATGACTATCAACCCCGGTGGGAAGCGAGTACCGGGAACTGGAATCAGTTAATCCGGGCGGGGCAACAGGTCGGGATCGTGATGCAGGGCCAGCCGCATGATGCCGCTAAGCCAGCGGAAGGCGATGGGCAATGGGCGATCGCCACCACCCTGCCGCCCCAAGCCGAAATGTTTTACCAAACCCGCTGGAATCCAGAGGGGGATGGTGACGACCTGTGGCAGACTTTCGCTCAAGATGGCTCACTCCCAAATCAGGATGATGCGACTCCGGCGGCTGAGGGTGCCCAAATTGCGGGGGCGATCGCTGTCCGGTTTACCTTGCAACCGGGTGAAGCGATCCAGTTTCCTTTCGTGCTCAGTTGGGATTTTCCGGTGATGGAATTTGCCGAGGGCGTGCATTACTTCAAGCGGTATACGGACTTTTTTGGGCGCAGTGGACAAAATGCCTGGGCGATCGCGCAAACGGCATTAGAACACTACAAAACCTGGCAAACTCAGATTCAGCAATGGCAGCAGCCGATTTTGGATCGGACGGATTTGCCCGACTGGTTCAAGATGGCGTTGTTCAACGAGCTGTATCACCTGACGGATGGCGGGACGCTGTGGAGTGCCGCTAGCGATCGCGATCCCGTCGGCCAATTTGCGGTGTTGGAGTGTCTCGACTACCGCTGGTACGAAAGCCTGGATGTGCGGCTGTACGGCTCTTTTGCTCTCCTCAAGCTGTTCCCCGAACTGGAAAAATCGGTGCTCCGCGCCTTTGCCCGCGCCATTCCCGCCAGCGACGATCGCACCCGCATCATCGGCTACTACTACACGATTGGCGCAGACAGTCCCCAAGCGCTGCGGAAAGTGGCAGGTGCCACACCCCATGACCTGGGTGCCCCGAATGAACACGTCTGGGCACAAACGAACTACACCAGCTATCAGGACTGTAATCAGTGGAAAGATTTGCCCTGTGATTTTGTGTTGCAGGTGTACCGTGATTTTCTCTACACGGGCGCAAAGGACATTGCCTTTTTGCAGGACTGTTGGGGGGCGATCGCCCAAACGTTGCATTACCTGAAGGGCTTTGATTACGACTACGATGGCATTCCCGAAAATGGGGGTGCGCCCGACCAGACGTTTGATGACTGGAAGCTGAGTGGCATCAGCGCGTACTGTGGCGGGTTGTGGATTGCGGCATTAGAAGCGGCGCTGGAAATCGGGCGGATTCTGGCGGAACAAACGAGTGACATTCGCCTGTTGACAACGATCTCCAACGATATCGGCAATTTTCAGGTGTGGTTAGGGCAGGCGCGATCGGTCTATCACGATACGCTGTGGAATGGGCAGTACTATCGGTTGGACAGCAACAGCGGCTCGGATGTGGTGATGGCGGATCAACTTTGTGGGCAGTTCTATGCCCGTCTGCTGAAGTTGCCCGATGTAGTGGCGATCGAGTTTGCGCGGACGGCAGCGCACACGGTCTATGATGCCTGTTTCGTGAAGTTCAATGAATATCTGGCGGCGGGTCGGTTACCCACCCAGGAATTTACGACAGTGCAAGCAGCCAGAATTGCCGAGGAGACGGGCGAGGCGGCGATCGCCCCACCCAGTGAGCCAACACCGAGAAATAACTCCCCCATTGGCGCGGTGAACGGGGTCAAGCCCGATGGCACCCCGGAAAACCCGAATTCCACCCATCCGTTAGAAGTCTGGACGGGGATTAATTTTGGCCTAGCGGCGTTGCTGGTGCAGGTAGGAATGCGGGAGGAAGCGATGACATTGACGCAAGCGGTGGTGCAGCAGGTTTATGACAATGGGCTGCAATTTCGCACTCCGGAGGCGATCACGCCGTTCGGCACCTTTCGCGCCAGTCATTATTTAAGAGCGACGGCAATCTGGGCGATTTATGGCGTGTGGGTGGGCGAACTGTAGGGGGAGTTTTCCACAGGCAAAAATCGGATTTCCCAGGTTTTCCACAAGTTTTTTGAGGTTTTCCACAGGTTTTTGATTCCGTTATCCCCAGTAATAGAGGTTACCATCTAAATCAAACCCTGCATATAGGGTTGTCAAGATGACTGCCCCATATGCAGGGTGAATTGAGTGGACCACAGCGTGAACTGGTCTACCGTGGGGTGGGCATCTTGCCCGCCCAGACTGTCAGCCAGTATCACCAATGATCGGGCTACTCACGCCATAGTCCATTAGTCAGGCTGGCGCGATCGCCCTGTACCTTGCCCTTATTCCCACTCAATGGTGCCAGGGGGTTTCGAGGTGATGTCGTAGACCACCCGATTCACGCCCTTCACCTCATTCACAATCCGGTTGGAGATGGTTTCCAGCAACTCATAGGGCACTTTTGCCCAGTCTGCCGTCATCCCGTCTTCACTCGTCACCAGCCGCAGCACAATCGGGTAAGCATAGGTGCGTTGGTCGCCCATCACGCCCACACTGCGAATTGGCAGCAGGACAGCAAAGGCTTGCCACAACTCGCCATACATCCCACTCCGGTTAATCTCCTGCCGCACAATAAAGTCAGCATCCCGCAGAATGTTGAGGCGATCGCTCGTGACTTCACCTAAAATCCGAATCGCCAGGCCGGGGCCAGGGAACGGTTGGCGTTTGACAATCTCTTCGGGCAAGCCGATGGACAGCCCGACTTTCCGCACTTCGTCCTTAAACAATTTGCGGAGAGGCTCCACCAGTTTGAACCGCAGATCCTTCGGCAACCCGCCGACATTATGGTGACTCTTAATCTTGACAGCAACCCGTTCTCCCGTTTTGGGATCAACGTTGGTATCCGCCGATTCGATCACATCGGGGTAAAGGGTGCCCTGCGCCAGATAGTCGAACGGACCTAGCCGTTTGGATTCAGATTCAAACACGCGGATGAACTCATGCCCGATGCGTTTGCGTTTTTCTTCAGGATCGGTGATGCCCTCGATCGCCGCTAAGAACCGTTCCCGCGCATTCACATATTCCACATGAATATGGAACTGTTCCTGAAACAGCTTCACCAGGCGTTCCGGTTCCAGCTTCCGCATGAAGCCCTGGTCAATGAACATACAGGTGAGCTGATCGCCGATCGCCCGATGCAGCAAGAAGGCCAGCGTCGAGGAATCGACCCCGCCCGACAACGCCAGCAGCACCCGTTTTTCGCCGACTTTGGCGCGAATTTCGCGAATCGACTCTTCCACAAAGGCAGCGGTCGTCCAGGTAGGTTCACAATCGCAGATGTGATACACAAAATTGCGAATCAACGCCTGTCCGCCGAGGGAATGCACCACTTCTGGGTGGAACTGCACACCGTACAATTTCCGCTCGTGATCAGCGATCGCGGCACAAGGCGTGTTATCGGTATGCGCCAGAGTCTCAAACCCTTCTGGTAAGCGCGTTACCGAGTCGCCATGACTCATCCACATGGTGGTGGCATCTTCCACATTGGTCAGCAGATCAGTGGGATCGTCAATCATCAGCGAGGCTTTGCCATACTCTGCCTGCTGCGATCGCTCCACCTCGCCGCCTAACTGTTGGGCCATCAACTGCATGCCGTAACACACGCCCAAAATAGGCACACCCAAGTTCCAGATTTCCGGGTCGCAATGGGGGGCACCGGAATCATAAACAGAACTGGGACCGCCTGAGAGAATAATCCCCTTGGGATTGAGTTGGCGCAGTTGTTCAGCGGTCGTGCGGTAGGACAACACTTCTGAGTAGACCTGGGTTTCGCGAATCCGGCGAGCAATCAGCTCCGAATATTGGGAACCGAAGTCGAGAATGACGATGATTTGGCGATTCAGGTGATTCACTGAGGAAATCTCTGGATGCTGTTGAGTTTGTAGTGTCACCGCTGGGTGTCCTGCTGGCTAATGGAATAAACAATAGGGTGCCGACAGAAAGATGTTTAAAAAAGTCGTTACAAAAGCTTTAAGGTAATTCTCTCATTTTAACTGGATGAGCAGACTGCTTTCAGCAAGTTCTCCCCCGTTTTGCTGGCAATAATTATTTTTCGCTGACGATCAAAGAGCACAGTGCCGACGGTCACCTCAACCGTACTGTGAGTCTGGATATAAGCCTGCGATCGCTGGTCAATGGTGTTGGCAAGGCTGCTGTAGACGGTGTTGACCCAGCGATCGCTGTGGGGATCAAGCTGTCGAAGGTAGCGCAACCCGTCTTCCGCCGTGGCACTCGCCAAAATTGCCTGGAGATCGGCAGTCGGCAGTCCGGCTCGGACACAGTGGGCGGTGAGAATTTCCTGACGAGCATCCGCCACATGGTGATGGGTATGGAAAATCCCCCCCGCCAGTTTCAATAATTTACCGTGGTAGCCAAACAATAAGAGCGATCGCACCCCTTGCATTCCGGCTTCCACCAGCAGCGGTCCTAACCAATTAGCGGTTTTCAAAACTTGCGCCGGATTGATCCCCAACTGGCGACTCAAATCCAACCCATTTTCGCCCACACAAAGGACAAGACAGTTGAACTCCTGGCTTTTTTGGTGTAATTCTTGCCGATAAGCAGCCAGTTGTCCGGGTGCGCTCAAAGGTTGGGCAATGCCCGTGGTGCCCAATAACGACAAGCCTTCGACAATCCCAAACGCTTCATTGGAAGTGCGTTTTGCCAGCGCTCGACCCGCCGGGAGAATAATCGTCACCTGGAGCGTTTTACCCGCCGGCAGCAAGGGCATGAGATTCGCAGCAAACAGTTGCCGCGCATATTGATAAATTGCCGCTTCCCCCTCAGCATTCCGGCCAATTCCTTCCCCGCCCAATAGCAGAATCGGCTCAGATTGATCCGCATTGCCCCAGGTAACTACTGCCCAAATCGGCGTATGGCGCGTGAGATCGAGGTTATCGCCGGGATCACTGCGAGCGATCGCCAGTGCGCTCTGATCCGATACTTGCGCCACCTGCTCAATTTCAATCTCTGCTACTTCTGGCGGCGTAATCAAGTCTAGGGAAACGCGGGTGGGAGTGGTGCCCTGATGCAAACAGCGGAGCGCGGCGATCGCGGCAGCACAGGCAAACACAGGCAAGATATAGCCAGCACGAGGGGAATCAGTCATCAAGGGTGAGAAGGCCGCAAACAACGTTTGCATTTAGCTTGCATTGAATCGCTGGAATTTTGCTTCCTGATCATACCAGCGAATTTCGGTGCGCTGCTTCAAGCCTGTAATTACCAGGTCAAGTCATTCACGTGCTATTTTTGCAAGCCATATCTCACTAGTGAACCAAGGCATGAATTGACCTACCGTGGGGTGGGCATCTTGCCCGCCCAGACTATCGGCCCGCGCTTCGCATGGTAGAACTAATCCCGCTGCAGTCTACTCGCTGCCTGCGCATCGCCCAATCAATACGCCTAGCACGCAATCAAAGCTTGCGTGCTAGGCATAGTCGAATTGATGGGAAGCTGCATACAGCAGCATCACTAATTGGCAGAAACTACTGAAGATACGCTTCAAGCAACTGATTTTCTAAGAAAATATTCATATCAAATTCAATATTTTCTAGAAGAATCGAGAAATTTGTGCGATCGTAATCCCCTTCAAAGAAGGTCTCAAGACGCAGCAAACCCTCGTCGTTGAGATACGCTTTCATGAACAAAAATTCAGCATTCAGGGAATTGATGAATTCCAGGAAATTTGTTCTTTTAACATTTTCTTTCACACCATACATTGTGCTTACTAAAATTCCACGATCGCCGACCTTCTTAAGCCAAAGGTTAGCTTTCCTAGGGTGGCGACTAAAGAGCCAATCTTCTCCTTCATCCTCAATTTTGTAGCCTGTAAACTCTAGATGATTACGATACTTAGCTAAACAGTGTGCGACTGCATTCTGGAGATCAATGTCTTGCATAAGTTTTAACTCCAAAGTCAATGAGGATAAAAAAGGATGTATTTAGATTTCCCCTAAAGCTAAGTGAACACACATGCAGGAAATTTTATCCGAATTCTTCTAGCAGCATCACTTTGGATGGACTAGTAAAGCTACCGATTGCAAGACGAGAGTCTGGTGAGCTGTGATCTAAGTCACTATCAATCCTGATAAGAAGCATAGATTTCAGTGAGAGACTACACAGGTACTGAGTGACAGAAGACACAAGAATCGCTGATGCTAAACACCAGGGAACAGTGATGCAAAGTCAACCCGATCGCATAAAACTCATTCACTCTGGAGACAGTTGAGAATAGGGCACAAGTGATTTCAATCTGGTGAAGGGATTGTTAAGTGTGCTGGCTCAACCGTTCTATGAGGTCAATATGTACAGTCCAATGGATGGTTTAATGGGGGCGATCAGCGCTTCGGCAGAGCGTGAACAGAAGCCGGAAAACACAATAGCGATGAGTCCCAATGAGGCGGCAACTGATCTCGATACGATTGTGCTGCAACCCTGTAGCCCACTCACTCAGGAACAAAGTCTGGCCTTTCAACAAACCTTAGAAGCGGCGCTGGAATTGGCTCAGGAAAGTGTCATTGTGGATCTGCTATGGGTTGAAACGGCTGATGTAGAAGGGATCGCGGCATTGGTCGCAGGGTTAGAGAAGGCTGCGGATTTAGGCAAATTGCTCTCGTTTCAATCGCTGCGGCATCCGATTCGCGTGGCGGTGGATCTGGAATGGCAACGGCAACGCTATTACCGCTTGGGGCAATGGCACGATCGCACAGGCGCAAATCTGGCCCAATTTTTAGGAAGTACCCGCAAGCGAACCAGCTAGCAGGTTAGCGCGGTGGGTGAGATTCATCCCAGGAGAGAATGCAGGCGATCGCAACAATGCTTAAGATAGATCGGATTGCCCCTGTAGAAAGCTCTTCACGGTTGCGTAACGCATGATCGGACAGGCTGTTAACCCTGACTCACCCCCTACACCCGGTTCCGACTCGCCTCCAGACGTGTTGATCACGGGCGAAACGACCCCGGAATGCACCGCGACACGTGTAGCCGCGATGTCGATTCCAGCTGAGAAGGAGGCAATTCGCACCAGTTTGCGGGCTTCCACCTGGGATGGGATGTTTGCCACCATTTTTTCCAATGCGGTGGGGGGCGTACTGCTGAGTAATTTTTTAGTGGAATTACACGCCAGTCCAACCCAAATTGGGATGCTGGCCTCCATTCCCATGGTCGCCAATTTGATACAGCCGCTGGGTGCCTGGTTGGGCGATCGCGCCCGCAGTCGGCACTGGTATTGCTTCTGGGTATATGCGCCTGCTCGTCTGTTGTGGCTATTGCTGGTGGTCGCGATCGTGGCGGCAGAATGGGGTCGGGTCGATGCTCAAACCTTAATTGGGTTAACGCTGGTGAGCGTTTGTCTCAGTCATTTTGTCGGGGCGTTGGGGAGTGCGGCCTGGTTGAGTTGGTTGGCAACTTTGGTGCCACGACGGTTGCGGGGCCGATATTTTGGCATTCGCAATAGTGCGGCCAGTCTCACGAATCTGCTCTCGGTGCCGCTGTTGGGCTGGTTTGTCACGACTTGGCAGGGCGGTTCCCGGCAAGGCTACGGCTTAGTCGTGTTGTTGGGGATTGTGGCGGGTTTTATTAGCCTGGGGTTCCAATTTTGGATGGTCGATGTCGATCCGCAAATTCAGCAGCAGGAAACCGATCCAGAGCCAAAAACGCCTGTCGCCACGGTTGAAGCGCCACCCTCCCGACCCGATCTCCAGACTCCTGTGACGGCATTTTGGCGCGATCGCAATTTTTTGTGTTTCCTGCTCTATTTCGGAGCGTGGATGTTTGCGGTGAATCTGAGCGCCCCATTTTTTAATCTCTATATGCTGGATAACCTGCACGTTGATTTGCGCTGGGTGACGATCTACAACAGTCTGCAAGCGGGTGCCAATTTGATCATGTTGGTGCTGTGGGGGCGGTTGGCAGATCGGGTCGGCAATCGGGCGTTGTTGCTGGGTATTGGGGTGTTAGTCGCAGTGACCCCGTTGTTCTGGCTGACGACGGGCGCGAACCAAGCATCCCTCTGGCTGCTGTTTCCGCTGTTGCATGTGCTAGCGGGAGCAACCTGGGCGGGGATTGATCTCTGCAACAACAATTTACAACTGGGAGTCGCTCCAGTCCGACATCAGGCGAATTATTTTGCGATCGCGGCGGCAATTTCCGGCGTGTGTGGTGCGTTGGGCACAACGGCGGGCGGCTGGCTGGTGGAATCGGCTCACTATGGCGGGATTCCCGGCTTGTTTGCGTTGTCGGGTGGGGTGCGGCTGGTGGCGTTGTTACCATTGCTGTTTGTGCATGAACAGCGGGGGCAGTCATTCCGGCAACTGATGCGAACCCTATTCCCGTCGGTTAAACCCGCGGTCGCGACTGCCAGTGGAGATGCGCCTGAATAGCTATCGTTGCCCTCGCGAGCTGTCTATCCTGTTGTTCTTGAAGCTTTTCCCACGAATCCGGCACAATGGGGAACATGAACGATATTAACTACCTCCGGATTAGCCTCATCGATCGCTGCAATTTTCGCTGCCAGTACTGTATGCCAGAAGGCAGTGATCTGGAGTATGCGCTACAGCAAAATCTGTTGACTCACGCTGAGTTGCTGCGGCTGATTCAGGAGGTGTTTATCCCGGTGGGCTTTTCCCGCTTTCGGTTGACGGGGGGAGAACCGCTCTTGCGTCCCGGTGTTGTGGACTTGGTGCGAGCGATCGCGGCGTTACCGGAGACACAAGATCTGGCGCTGACGACGAATGCCTTCTTGCTGGCGGACATGGCACAGGACTTATACGACGCGGGTTTACGACGGATCAATATCAGCCTAGATTCGTTGCAGCCGGAGGTGTTTGACCAGATTATTGGGCATCGAGGGAAATCTCGCTGGCAACAGGTGTGGCAAGGGATTCAGGCGGCACATCGAGTCGGATTTAATCCCCTCAAGTTGAATGTCGTCGTGATTCCTGGTGTCAATGATGGCGAGGTGTTGGATCTCGCCGCCCTCAGTCTGGAGCGAGAATGGCATATTCGGTTCATTGAATTTATGCCGATTGGCAATGATGACCTGTTCCAACATCGGGGCTGGATTGACTCGGAAACGTTGCGCGCCCAAATTCGCGATCGCTGGGGGTTAACGGCTGGACAGGTACGGGGGAACGGTCCCGCCGATGTGTTTCAGATTCCCGGTGCCCTGGGGACTTTGGGCTTCATTAGCCAGATGTCGGAATGTTTCTGCGATCGCTGTAACCGGATGCGGCTCTCTGCCGATGGCTGGCTCCGTCCCTGCTTGCTGAATGAGACGGGACAAATTGATCTCAAAGCCCAATTGCGATCGGGCGTGCCGCTGTACGAACTACGGCAACAGGTGCGAGAGCTGATTCAGCTGAAACCGGAGATTAATTATAAAGACCGGGATTCGGGCACGGCGGGTCGGTACGCTCGCACCATGTCTCAAATTGGGGGGTAATCTTTGCCACCCCAGTTAGATGATATGCAAGAACACCAGGGTCGCTAATCCGGTCGCGAGGGCAATCAGCGGCAAATCAACTTCCGGTTGCCAGAGGCGGAGTCGCGCATAACAAATCGCCTGGAAGGGATACAACAGCCAGCCAGTGGCCGCAATCCCCACAATCACCCCAAAGTCGCCGCCTAAGCGGTAGCCCAAAAACAAAGCCGCAAACTGAATCGCCGTTTGAATCGCCATTAGCGCTGTGAGGATGGCGGTTTTCCCTTGCGCTAGCAGAACATTGGTGTAGGTAGAGCCGGGGGTAGTGACCATCACGCCTAACGCCAGCAGTTGCAGAATCCAGCCCGCATCGGCATAGCGGTGGTCGTACATGATGCCGATCAGGGGTTTGCCAAACAGCACGAAGAGGATACAAGTGCCAGCGGTGAGAGCATGGAGCACCAGACGAGATTTTTTCAGCACTGGATAGAGCCGTTCTGGGCGATCGCGCACCAGTTCGGAATAGGACGGAAACAGCACCCGTGCCCCAATCATATTGACAATCTCATACGACAGCCGGGAGAGATTTTGGGCAAAGGAAAAGACACCCAAAAAGGCTACACCCAAAATCCGGGGGATGATCAGGTTGGAGGCATTCAAAGCAAAGAAGGTGAGCAGCGTCGTGATAAACACCCAGCGACCAAAAGAGGCTAGTTCCGTGAGGGCTTCTTTGTCCCAGGCGAAGCGGTTGGGTTCGCCTTTGAGGGCAAAGTGACTCAGGAGTAAGCGGGTGATACTGCTGCTCAAACTGCCGAGCACCAATGCCCAAATCGCCAGATCTTTGGGCGCATGCAGAGCGCGAGCCAGACCAGCCCCCGCCAGCATCACAATGATGCCCGTGGTTTGAATGGTTAAGTCCAGGGTGGTCAGCCGTCTGAGATCTAATTTCCGGTTCGCCGTCGCCCATTTTGTGGAAACCAAGCCCTCCAGAATGGTACTCAAGCCGACGACGGGCAAGAGATACAGCAGAATCGGCTCATGGTAAAACAGCGAGACGGGAAACGCCAGCGCACAGGCACCCAGCCACAGGATGCCGCCCCGTACCGCATGTAAAGTCCAGGCAGTGTTGAGGAAAACGGGATCTTCGCCGCGTTTACTCTGGATGATGTTGGGCAACACCCCAAAATCGGACAGCATTTGGAGGCCAGAGAGAAAGGTGAAGACCAGTGCCATCAGACCGAAGGCTTCTGGGAAGAGCAAGCGGCTGAGAATCAGGTTACTCCCCAACCGCAACACCTGGCTGGTCAGATGACCGCCCACTGTCCACATCGACCCACGAATGACCCGCTTCATCAGGGAGGGGTTGGTGGCGGGTGGAGTGGGATCAGGATTATTTTCGAGAGGGCTGGCAGACATTCATAACTCCATGCAGAAAAAGGATGGGCGGGGATGCAACCTGAGTTTCAAGGGGGATGGTGTGGGCTGTCGCAACTGGGCGATCGCGACCATCTCCGCCTTGCCATCGTCTTGGTTTAGGGTGCCCAGTTCGAGCGAATTTGCACAGGTCGATTTTGCTCTGATCGAGTGGAATAGGACGGTGGTGGCAGGGTGGCAGGGTCTGACTTTACGGCGGCGTAACGGGTCGCCAGATTTTTAAGCCGTCGCTGCTTCCCATCGCGATCGCGGTGCCGTCTAAGCCAAATTTGGCAGTAATGCTGCTGTAGGTCGAACCGCGCAGGGTGCCCAGGAAGCCAAAGGGCTGCATCCGCCAGAAGTTAGCATTGCCGCCATAGACCGTAATCAGGGTGGTGCCATCGGGCGTGAGGGCAAAATCGCTGGCAACCGAATCCAGGACGCGTACCAGTTTGCCCGTGTTGGCATCCCACATTTTGATCCCATCTTCCCCCCCCACGCCATCACTCCCCGTCAGCAGTAACCGCCCATCGGCACTGAAAATCACGGTATTGAGATCGCCAGAATTGACGGTATACAGTCGGGATTGCGTGGGGACATCCCAGACATAAGTGCGCTCAGTGCCAGCGGCCAGTCGTTGCCCATCGGGACTGAAGGCGATCGCGGTCATCGGCTCTAGCACTGTCAGGTTGGTCAGGAGTTCCCCCGTGGCGACGTTCCACAATTGCAAGGGGTGAAAGGTCTTGGCGGCGGGGGTGGGCACCAGGCGACTGCCACTGGCGAGGGTACTGCCATCAGGACTGAAGGCCAGCGTGGTGACATGGCGGGCGAAGAGGCTGGCTTGCAGGGTGCCCCGATTCACATCCCAGAGGTAGATCGAGCCGTCTAAACTGCCGCTGGCGAGGGTGCGCCCATCGGGACTGAGCGCCAGCGCGGTAATCCAGTGATGATGTCCTGGTAGCGATCGCACCCGCTGGCCAGTCTGCAAATTCCAGACCTCAATTTGCTGATGATGACTGCTAACGAGGAGGTTGCTGCTGCCATTGGTCGCGATCGCCGTTATGGGTTGGCGCGAGAGCATCGTGGCGACGGGGTAACAATGGGTGGGTTGGGCGGCTGTGGGCAGGCAAAAGGGGGGAGGCGGTTGGCGGACGATCGCGGCTTTAATCGTCTGATGACCATAGGCCACCAGCCCGACCAACGCCGCGATCGCGACAGTGGCTCCCAGAATTTGCGAAAATCGTCGTTGCCCCATATGTCTTTTGTGTGATTGAGGTGTTGCCTTGGCTGCGATCGCGCCGACTCACTCGAAACGTGCGCTCCTGTATGGTCTACTGCTGGGTCTGACAGTGCCCCTCGCAGTTTATTTGACCAGTTCCCTGACGATCTTAGGGCTGGAGAAGTACCACTACATTCTGGCGGGCGGCAAAAAGTTTGCCACCTTCCCCAACCAGGACAGTTTCCTGAGCATCAGTTTGGCTTACTTGACGTTAGTCGTCTTGCATTTTTTCTGGGTGATTGGCAGCGATCGCCCCTATGCCATTGCCAAATTTTCCCAGGTGTTGCAGCTCTGTAGTCTATTTTTATTGCTGGCCTGGATTGCTTACCCGCTGGGCAATGACGTGTACCTTTACCTGCACGTCGGCTGGATGAATTTGTTCCAGGTCGATCCGTTTACGACTCCAGCGGGTAATTTTCTCTCGCCCTTAACGCCCTTTGTAGACTGGAAACAAACTTCGACCTATGGTCCCTTTTCCCAGTTGGTGTTTACCCTCTCGGCGATCGCGGGGTTGCTGCATCCGCTGATGGCGGTGTATGTGTTTAAGACCCTGTGCCTGGGCATGCACATCCTGAATGGTTACTTAGTCTGGAAAATTTTGCCAGAGACGCAGCGGGGCAAACTGGCGATCGCCTACCTGCTGGCGCCCGTCCTGCTGGTGGAACAGGTCGCTTCTGCCCATGTGGATGTCTTTGTCAACACCAGCATTTTGCTCACGGCGCTCTGTGTCTTTTCCCGCCGCTATGCCACCGCGTTTCTCGCACTCTGGGGCGGCTT
>JAIXVO010000620.1 GCA_027482985.1 Cyanobacteriota bacterium | reverse complement strand
TGCCATGAGTTCTTGTAAGTGCTTTTGTCCCCGCGTCGTCACCGTGTCGGGAAAGAGGACTAAATCCTGCTGTGCCCAGGTGGTGCTTTTGACTTCCACATAGGTAGGTTGACTGCCGCCTAACAACAAAAAATCAATGCGCGATTTTTGATCGACGCCATAGGGCACCTCACTCCGAATTTCGGTGTACTCGCCCAACTCCGGCAGCAGGTTTTGAGCCAAGACCTGCTTCGTGACTTTATTGGGTAAGCCCGTATTGGTGCCCACCCAAGTTGGCTGATTGTCTTGCACCTGAATTAATTCCCAGGTATACGCCAGTTTCCGTTTGGGGTCATCACTCGGCGACACGTAAACCGGACTGCCGATCGCCGAAATTCCTGTCATGGGGCCAGTGTTGGCACAGTGAGCGGTAATCACTTCACCGGTGTCCAATGCAATCTCGGCGAAAAAGCGTTTATAGCGCTTCAGCAGGTTGCCCCGCAGTAACGGTGGGTAGGTGTAAAGCCAATCAGTCATGGGTGCGATCGCCATTGCAGAAGTGCTCTAGCGGGCATCATATCAGTATCATTGCCCTGAGCCAAAGGAAAGGGCAGAGACAGCCCAGCGGCACCTCTCTACTTTAATTTTTCCCATTCCTCTCGTGCATTCCGCCGCCCCCTCCTCTTCTTCTGACTCCTGCCTTCTGACTCCTAACTCCTGCCTTCTGACTCCTCTCCCCTCTTCCCTCACTTCGTCCCAAACAAGCGATCGCCCGCATCCCCCAACCCCGGAATAATGTAGCCATGTTCGTCTAAACCTGCATCAACAGCAGCGGTGTAGATAGGCACATCGGGATGGTGCTGGTGAAAGTTCTTGATGCCTTCCGGCGCAGCGAGTAAGCACACCAATTTGAGGGATTTGGGATTGGTTTCTTTGAGCCGATCGACCGCCGCAATCGCCGAGTTTCCAGTGGCAATCATGGGATCAACGACGATCATGTCCCGTTCTTCAATGTCATGCGGGACTTTAAAGTAATATTCCACTGGCACCAGAGTCGTGGGTTCGCGATACAAGCCAATGTGTCCCACGCGGGCGGAGGGCATCAGTTGTAACATGCCATCCAAAATGCCTTGTCCAGCCCGCATGATCGAGACAATGACTAATTTTTTTTCCGGTGCCAGCAGCGGCGCTTCCATCTCTGCCAGGGGCGTTTTAATCCACTCTTTTTTGAGCGGCAAATCGCGTGTGACTTCGTAGGCCAGTAACATACTGATTTCCGTCAGCAGCGATCGAAATTTGGCAGTGCTGGTCTCCACCCGCCGCATCAGGGTGAGTTTATGTTGAACCAGAGGATGATCGATGATGAAAACGTTCGGCATGAATAGGGTCAAGGACACGGAGATGCACGGGATAGATTATCGCTGATCATACAATGGCGGGGAGGGGAGGGGAGGGGAGGGAGGAGAGGGAGAGGAGGGAAGGGAGGAGGCAGGAGTCAGGCTTCGACGTGAGCGCTCAGCCGAACGAAGTCAGGAGGGAGAAAAAACGGGAATCTCTTAGAGACGCGCCGTTGGCACGTCTTCCACAGACGGACGGAGACCGCGAAAATTTTGTAGAGACGCGCCGTTGGCACGTCTCCCACAGACGGACGGGGAAGACGGGGTACGAACCAGCCCAAGGCAGACGGCAACAGCCTTTAGCGAAATCAAAAATTCATTCAATCTGGATCATCCTGTTTCCGCCCTACAACTCTCCAGAAGCTGTACCAGCGGCCCGTCTCTAGATATCCCTCCTGCCTCCTTTTCCTCCCTTGCCCTCCCGCTCCCTCCCCTCCCGCTCCCCACTCCGACCGATCGCACTTCCAAACCAACTTCTTACAATAAAAGAGCGCTGGATGGCACAGAATGCGGTTGGCGCGATCGCTGTGCTCCAGGCGTGAATTTGAACTCGCTGAGGAAAACTCATTATGACCGCTACGTTATCAGCACCCACTTTGATTGCGTCACAGTTGGGGGATGAGGCCGAGGATCTGTTGACTTATCAGGCCAAGGTGTCGCAGGATTTGTTGCATCTACCAGGGCCAGATTTTGTCGATCGCATTTTTGCCCCCAGCGATCGCAATCCCCAGGTGTTACGCAATCTCCAGTTGCTTTATAGTACGGGACGGTTAGCTAACACGGGTTATTTGTCGATCTTGCCAGTCGATCAGGGGATTGAGCATTCGGCGGCAGCATCATTTGCGCCGAACCCAATTTATTTTGATAGTGAGAACATTATTAAATTGGCGATCGCGGCGGGTTGTAATGCGGTAGCAACGACGTTGGGCGTGTTGGGCAGTGTATCGCGCAAATATGCTCACAAAATTCCATTCATTGTCAAAATTAACCACAATGAACTGCTAACCTATCCCAACCAGTTCGATCAAATTATGTTTGCTTCAGTGGAGCAAGCCTGGAATTTGGGAGCAGCGGCGATCGGCGCTACGATTTACTTTGGTTCACCAGAATCGACTCGCCAAATTCAGGAAGTGCGGCAGGCATTTGCGCGGGCGCACGAATTGGGGTTGGCGACGATTTTGTGGTGTTACTTGCGGAATCCTGCCTTTAAGCAAGATCAGGATTATCACGTGGCGGCAGACCTAACCGGACAGGCGAACCATTTGGGGGTGACGATTGAAGCCGATATCATCAAACAAAAGTTGCCGGAAACCAACAATGGCTATGGCGCGATCGCTCAGGCGGTGGGTGCCAGCTATGGCAAAACTGACCAGCGAGTCTACACCGATCTGACGACTGACCATCCCATTGACTTGACCCGCTATCAAGTCCTCAACTGTTACGCCGGACGTGCTGGCTTGATCAATTCCGGTGGGGCAACGGGCAAAAACGACTTCGCGGAAGCTATCCGGACGGCGGTGATTAACAAACGTGCTGGCGGGAGTGGCCTGATTTCGGGGCGCAAAACCTTCCAGCGGTCATTTGAAGAAGGTGTGCAATTGTTCCATGCCATTCAGGATGTGTATTTGTCGCCGGAAGTGACGATCGCATAAAGGATTGCCAGACGGGTGCAGAGATACCGGATTCAAAGGTGTCCCAGCCCAGATGAATGGCCGATGCTAGCCGTTCCCGTTCTGAGTTTTCACTTGAAACTCTGGAGTTTCGTAATCTGGTGGCAGATAGTCGGCGGGAATGGTGGAATGGTTGCCGTCGCGGAGGGCAAAGAAGTTGGGCGACATAATTTCGATGCCAGCAGCGTTGCAGTAATCTTGCAAGTTTTGATGTAACCGAGTCATCAGCACAGGCATAATCTCCGGACAATCGGTGTAGAAATTGAGTTGATAACTGATATTGAAATCGTTGAGCGCTGTTTGCAACAGAAAGGGGCTGGGATCTGCCAGCACGCCGGGAGTCGCGATCGCGGCTTTGATGAAGGTTTCCTCCACCAGTCGCCAGGGCAGGTCGTAGCCCAAGGTCAGAGTGGTATGGAGAATCAATGGACTGCCCACCATGCGGGGCACGGCGCTAAAGTTCGTGACATTGCCATTAAGAACGGCGGTATTGGGCATCACGACTACTTCTTGTGGAAAGCGGGAAATCCGTGTCACAAACAAAGACTTGTCGATCACCTTGCCCGTAACATCGCCAATGCGAATCACATCCCCCACTCGAAAAGCGCGGGTATAAATCAAAATTACGCCCGCGATCGCGTTGGCGATCGCCGACGATGAACTTAAGGTGAATAATGCCCCCAGAAAGAATGAAACCCCTTGAAACGCTGGCGAACCAAAGCCTGGTAAGTAAGGTGCACCAATCACGCAGCCAATGATAATGATGCCAAATCCGACTAGGCGCGAAGTCGGTTGTACCCACTCTGGATAAAACCAGGTATAGGCATCATCGCGCCCCAATTCCGTCACCACCAATTTGACAAACTCAATCATGTAG
>JAIXVO010000756.1 GCA_027482985.1 Cyanobacteriota bacterium | reverse complement strand
GGAGGAGAGTAGACAGACATGCAAGGAACGCAGCTAGTTGACGTTTCGTTTTCCTTGAGGGAGCCTTTGTGCGCAGCCCCGGCTTAGTTGGCCGCTGTTCCCCAAGTAAGCTTGCGTTTGTTTGGCGACAGCGGCGGACAAAATGCCTTGGGGTTGAATGGTGCGGAAATCGGAACGAAGGGTCATTCTCATCTCCAGGTAAGGAATGCAGTAAAGATGCCTAATTGGATTGGCATTAACATATTTGTGACACCCTGGTGTGAACCATCTCACTCCGCTAGACCGGGTCTAACTGCCAGAGACGGGGGCTACCCTGCGATCGCTGTGAGGTCATCACACGTCTCAGTCCCATCAAAAGTGTGCCCCTCCATGGCTGGAACGGCACACCTGGAAGCAATTACTTTGAGGGGACAAATGGAGCGGCGGAGTCAGGAGCGACGGACGGAAAAATGCGTCGCTCCTTAAGTGGGAATCAGTTCGCCGGGGCGGAGTTTGGCCCATTTGCCCGTTTCGGCAGTAAAGCTCTCACAGCCGATGACATCATATTCAAAGCCAAAGTCGTCATCCTGCACAATGCGATCGTCCTCGATGCGCACGGTGGGCGGCTTAATATTCGCGTTGATGGTGGGATTCAGCGGTTCAAAATCGGGTGTTTCGGTTAAATGAGGTTGCTCATGCTGAGTTTCCACGGCATGATAAGTCGTGCAGCGATCGACATAGTGGCAATTCACACAGATACACATAGCCCCAAACCTCGGAGATAAAAACAAGACTCGGCTAAGCGGGAGTCGGGAAATGCGGCAATTTTCTGTTAGCTTAACGTACGGCGCATTGATTCTTCACCCACTGGTTGGTTGAGTTTCATGAATCTGGGTGAAGTCGGGGCAGATTCGCTGGCGATCGCCCCTGAGTTGCCATCAGGATAGCGATACACTGGCCTGAATTGAGCGCAGTCAGGTTGTTTTCTTTTCTTGCATCGTTAGGATCGGATCATTGTTGGAATTAACGCAGCTACTTTACGGGTTGGATCTTCAAAAAACCGTTTCGACAGAATTTTCCGCACTTTCGCCCCAGAGTTGGCCTTTCAGTCTGGATTGGCTACCTCCGTCTGCTTTTTTGGTGGGCGGCAGTGTGCGTGATGCCCTTTTAGGTCGTCATAGTGAGTATTTGGATTTAGATTTTGTCTTGCCGGATGGAGTCGTGGACATTGCCCGCGCCATTGCCCGCCATTACAAAGCCGGATTTGTGTTGCTGGATGCCGAACGCCAGATTGCGCGAGTCGTCTTTGCTCAAGGTACGGCAGACTTCGCGCAACAAGTCGGGACTTCGTTGGAAGCAGATTTGTGGCGGCGAGATTTTACGGTCAATGCGATCGCCTATAACCCCCAGTTAGATCGGTTTGTCGATCCGCTCCAAGGCTGTGCCGATATTGAAAAGCGCCTGATTCGGATGGTGTCTGCCGAGAATCTGGCGGAAGATCCCCTGCGCTTGCTGAGAGCGTATCGGCAGGCAGCCCAGCTGGGGTTTAGCCTGGAGCCAGCAACCCAAACTGTGATTCGATCGCTGGCGGGTTCTTTACGCCACATTGCCGCAGAACGAGTGCAGTCGGAGTTAAATTATCTCCTGAGTACGGAAAAGGGCACCCCTTGGCTAACTCAAGCCTGGGCGGATGGCGTGTTACAAGATTGGCTCCCGGCGGCTACCGAGCGCAGTTTTGAATTGATTAGCGCGATCGATCGCGTCACGGTCTTACTCCAAGAGACTCAACTTGCTTTTGCCAAAGGGCTGGCTAGTCCCAATCGCCTTGGGTCACCAGGAGCCGAAGCAGCTGCCACTCCAACAGACGCGGCCAAAGCTTCGGGTTCGGCTCGCAACTGGCTAATCACCGCTAAATTGGCTTGTTTGTTGCCTGCCGATCCGGCAGCAGCAGAACTGCAACTGCGTCGTCTGAAGTACAGTCGCACCGAGATTCACTCGGCGAGTACGGTGTTGCGCTACTTGCCTCAACTCTGTCCAGCCGACCCCGCTGAGCCGCTTTCTCTGCGATCGCAGTACTTCTTTTTTCAAGGCGTGGGGGCAGTGTTTCCGGCGGTGGCGGTGATGGCGATGGCGCAAGGGGTGAGTTTAGCCGCGATCGCGCCCTTGATTGAACGCTTTCTTGATCCGACCGATCCGGTGGCCCATGCCACTCCCCTGGTGACGGGGCAGGACTTAATGACGCGTCTCCAAATTCCGGCGGGACCTGTGATTGGCAAGTTGCTGGCGGCGATTCAACTGGCGCGGGCAGAAGGGCAAATTTTTACTCCAGAAGAGGCAATTCAACTGGCGGCACGACTGCTGCCGGAAATTAATGTCTAACGGAGTGACGAGACAACTGGGTGGAGTGTGTTACTATAGCCTTCTGACTATTTTTGGAACGTTGGTAATAGGAACGAGTTGGTTGCCTTCTGAGGCGCGAACTTGCATTTTTGGTTGTTCAAAAAGGGGTAAACATGGCTAAACGCCGGAACCAGAAGAAGGAAAAAGCGCTGCGAAATCAGGCATATGCCCGGAAGTTTCGGAAGAGAACGGGAAGCGGTCGCATGGGTAGACGCCGGACGATGGGCGGAAACCGGGCGGAGGATGATCAAGATCAGGAAGTGGTGGAATCCACTGACGCAGGCGCAGTGGATCTGTAAGCTGACATTTTGATCCCGCTTGACTGATGAATAGCCTTTTTAGCAAACTCCTCTGGGCGATCGCTGGGGGAGTTTTGCTATGGAACTGGCAGATTGCGTAGTTGGGTTAGCGATCGCGTCACCCAACACAGTCATTGTTGACGTTGAGTTTCACGCTGTTCAATCCAACCTCGACCTTCACCAACAGGGCTGATCAGAGAGAGGACGTTGGTCTAATTGTTGATTCACCGCATAGGCCACTTCTACGCCCGATCGCATGGCGGTTTCCACGCGCATGCCGCCACACCAGTCGCCAGCACAGAGTAAGGGGGCGATCGTGGGGGCACTCAAGTAGGTCTCATCGAGGGGAGTGCGGGCAAAGGCGTAGCGCCAGCGATGTACCTCCATCCATTCCGGCTCCGCGAGCCAGGGTGCGAGTAAGGTGCTGGCAGTGTGCAACAGCGATCGCCCGACGGGCATGAGGTCGGGTGCATTCAGGAAGCGGGTGGCAAAATCCGCCTCACTTTGCAACACAAAGACGGGTTGCTCAGGAGCGGTCGAACGCTTGCTACTATCCAGTCCCAGCCAGCCGATGTCGGCGGTCTGAACGGCGATCGCCTTCGCCGGCCCATAGCGTTGCTGCCAGTCCGTTAAACAGGCGGCGGGATAGCCTGCCATCACCGAAATACAAGGTGTGAATTCGATGGCTTGCACCTGGGTCACAAAGTCTGACGGGAGGGCGTTAGGGGGCAAGGTTGCCAACAGTTCCGCCGCTTGGGGTGCGGGAATCGCCAGGATAACAGCTTTGGCTGTCAGGTCTGTTAGGGCACCAGGAGCGATCGCCTGGGGGCTGGCTTCCAGGGTGAGTTGCCAGTGATCCGCGATCGCCGCCAATTGCACCACCCGCTGATTCAACTGAATCTCCAGGTTGAGGATTAATTCCTTAGCGATCGCGCTCATTCCG
>JAIXVO010000725.1 GCA_027482985.1 Cyanobacteriota bacterium | reverse complement strand
CCATCCGCAAATACCGATTCTTAGAAACAGTCAGAAAGATCACAATCAGCATGACACCCAACCCAAGCATCAGGTTTTGGACGCTGCCAAAAGTTCCGTTCTGACGAGCAGCAGCCCCACCCGCTAAACTCGTCATCCCAGTTCTGATTAAACTCAAGCCAATAATCATCACAACCGTTCCTGACACCACTGGCGTAATCACTTTGCTCATGAGATGGAGAAAGCGACTCAAAATTATTTCTGTGAATGCCCCAAAAAAGCAAATGCCAAAAATCTAGGCTAAGGCTTGCTCTGGCGATCGCCCACTTTGCAAGGCAAAGGCTCCCAGCCCAATGATTGGCCCTAAGAAGGCAAAGCTCGTTCCTTGCAGACTCAGTAATCCAGAGCCAACTGGCCCAAAGGTGCGGCATTGAATAAAGGTGCAAAGCCCTGTCGCAAACAGCGACATACTAATGATGTAGCTAGTATTAACCGCATCGAGACCCAAACTCGTGGTGATCAGTAACGGCGGCGTGATGATGCCGACAAAAGAGGCTAATACATGTTGAAATGCGACAAAAAACGACTCAGCCACGGGCGGGCGATCATTCAGTTTATAGAGAAGATCGCTGGGAACGGCCACTTCAACGGCTTCCGGTACATCATCTACGGCCAGACTTTGATTAACTTCTGTCATAAGTCTCTTCGGTGTTGCCCCATAATCAATGAACATCATTACCAGTAGATGAAATCGCCTTTTAAGGTTCCTCAGGTAGTGATGTTGTAATCTACAATGGCAATCGCTTAATATTTTGTTCCAAGAGTTACATCTATCTCAGGTGTGAACCTCGACCAGACGCACGATCGCACCTACGATATGCCGAGCGGCTTCCTCGCCATCCGAAAGTCCTGCCGCTCAAAAATTTCGTCTACAGGTTAGAGAAAATTCTGTAGTGCGGGAGTAATTGCGATCGCTAACCGCTTGCCCCCAGGATATCTGCTTTGCTTTACCCTGCGTTTCCAGCCGCAAAGACTTGTGCAGCCGTAAAGGGGAGAATCTGGAAGACGGGGGATTGAATCAGCGTGGAGCCGGAAAACTGACCTGATTCAACATACTGACCGTCATGCAATTCGAGGATCACAATGGTTTCCGTTTCAGGATTCAGTAACCAGTATTCAGGAATGCCGCGTTGCTGATACTGTTCTCGTTTCGCAGCATAGTCTCGCTGATAACTGGCATCGCCAGGGCTGACTACTTCTGCGACTAACCGGGGCGCAGGCATATCAAGAGTAAGCAGCAGTCGTTTCTTCGTCAAAGCCAGGTGTTCTTCCCGCAAAATCACCAGATCAGGAAAGCGAGTTTTCGGTTTGCCCAAAACTTCAATTTCGCAAGTGTGAGATCGAATTAATCGCAGCGGCACCACGCCACTACTGGCCAAAACGAACATCAAAAAGTTAGCAATAAAATCATTCAATTCTGATTCTGACGGCAATGGTTTCAACTCCCCTGATTCCACATACTCACACCGTCCATCGGGCAATCCTTGCTGTGCCCAGGTTTCTGCATCCAACCTGGCATATTCTTCAAAACTCAGTTTTCCTGTTGCCTGGGTCATTCAACTATCCTCAGGTTCAGCCTGGAAAAAGGGATTCCTGTTTACTACCTTACTGCACGGGTGAGAGAGGCATCAGCATCCCACGTAAGACTTAGCGATCGCGCATGCTTCGTTGGCAGTCCAGCCACTAATCAGTCCAGCCGCAGTCAGTCGATCTTTGGGCAAAACTTCAATCTTACTGACTTCGCGATCGACTGAAAACTCTTCAGTTGTCAATACAATCCAGGCACTATAGTCACGGTGGCGATGGGTTGCCAGAATTTTTGCTGCCCAAACTGCTTTGGCATGATCACTCAAATTTTCGGGGATGTTTTCGTTCTCGTATTTCATCAGCACCATCCAGGCTAAATGACTCAAGCGATCGCTTTAAGACCGAATCTGCACAGGCATGACGAGGTAGGTCATTTTCAAGCCACCGAGGGGGGTGAAGATGGCGGGGCTGGTGGGGGTATTGAACTGCATCTGGATTTCGCTGGTGTTGAGCGTCTTGAGGCCATCCAGGAGGTACTTCACATTGAAGGCGATGATCAAGTCTTCGCCGGTGATTTGGGCGGGAATGGTTTCTTCACCGCTCCCGACATCCGGCGCATCGACTGACAGCGAGAGGGTGCCCTTACTGTTGTTGAGCGTCATTTTGACAATGTTGTTTTTCTGATCCGCCAGCACTGCGATCCGTTCGACGGCACTCAACAGCAAGCGGCGCTCCACCGTCGCCTGGTAGCCAAATTGCTTGGGAATCAGTTGGCGGTAGTTGGGATATTGCCCTTCCAGCAGGCGCGTCGTCAGGCGTTGATCCACCCATTCAAAGACGGCTTGACCGCGATCGAATTTCACTGCAACCGAACTTTCCGATTGGCGATCGAGCATCTTCGTCAGCTCTTGCAACGCCTTGGCGGGAATGGTGACATCCAGTTCTTGCAAATCCGCCTTCTTCTTGCTGCTGGCCTCGGTCGCCTCCGGGACGGGCGGTTCCACCACTGCTAACCGGTGTCCATCCGTGGCCGCAAACTCGAGGCCATCTTCCTTCAGCGTCAGGTGAACGCCGGTGAGGATTTGCTTCGTCTCATCCGGGCTGGCGGAAAACAGGGAATTGCGCAGTCCTTCGGTGAGGGCGATCGCCGAGAGTTGAATCGTTTCCCCTTCTTCCACTTCCGGTAAGGCGGGAAATTCTTCAGCTCCCAAACCGCGCACCTGATACCGACCATTGGCGCAGGTGATCGTCGTCAGGTAGGTGGGTTCGTCCGCTTCCGTGTCGGTGCTGAGGGTGATGTCACCTTCTGGCAAGCGCGAGACAATATCCGTGAACAGGCGGGCGGGGAGGGTCAATTTGCCGCCTTCTTCCACGTCTGCCGGGAAACTGGTTTGGATGCCGAGGCTCAGATCGAAGGCACTGAGCTTGATTTGCTGGTTTTCTGCGTCTGCGATCAGCAACACATTCGCCAACACCGGATGCGATGGTCGTGCGGCGACAGCGCGACTGACAAGCGAAAGATTCGTGCTGAGTTGGTTTTGGGCGCAGACCAGTTTCATTGAGCGGCACTCGAATTCATTGCCCAGCGATCCTACCACTGATGCCTGAAACGATCCACCTGAGCCTGTTTTGCCGATTTTTGGGATTGCGATAGATCCCTAGACTTAAGTAAAACTTATTTAAACCGTAGTAGTAGGGGTTGTGGAAAGTGTGGAAACGATCGCTCAGATCCCTCAAACTGAAGCTTTAGACCCGATCTTTTGCCTGTGGATAACTTGGGGAAAAGTCCCCCTCCTTTCCACAGACCATCCGTACTACCCCCGCTTTCCCCGATCGCTAGATCGTTATGAACTGATTTTCCCCTGGTTTTCCACAGAAAAAAGCCGGGTTTTCCACAGGCAGATCGCCATTTTACATTCCTTAACATTCTTTAAACGCAAAAATTGACAGACTCACTTGTCTCAGATCGAGTTCTGGTTTGGGCAAGAAGGGGGCGATCGCCTGTGCATAACTGGAAAATTCTGGGGAAAAGGGGATTTGGGGAGAATAAGCAAAGCTGATCGGAAGAGGGGACAGGGGACAGGGGCAAGGAGTCAGGAGTCAGAAGCCAGAAGCCAGAAGTTAGGGAGGGGAAGGAGAGGAGAAGCATGGGAAGGAGTAAGAAGGCATGGTAGAGACGTACCGTTGGAACGTCTCCTGATCGGTTGTCACCGTTGGTACGTCTCCCAACCTGTGGAGAAGGCAAGTCACCCAGGCCGATTGCCCCTTGCCCAACCAGTCGAAACCGCGATCTCACAACAAAACCCACGACCGGAATCCAGATGAAAACCGATCATGGGTTTTGCCATATCAAATTAGAACTGATCGATCTCAGTTCTCAACAAAGTTTTCCACAGGGCTGGCTCAGTTAGTTTGACTTCTGCCTACTGCCTACTGCCTACTGCCCTCTGCCTTCCCTAGCCCTGGTGCCGAGTTTGAGCCGTTTGGTTAATGCGATCGCTCAGTTGTCTCAAGTTCTGCGCCATGTTGGGGTCATTGTCTTTCAACTGCGAAATCTTGTCGCAGCTATACATCACCGTCGTATGGTCTTTGCCGCCGAAGACTTCGCCGATTTTGGGTAGGCTCAGGTCGGTATGTTGGCGCATCAGATACATCCCAATTTGGCGGGCGGTGCTCACTTCCCGGCGGCGAGAACTGCCTTTCAGGTCTTCCAACGAGACATCAAAATCTTGTGAAATCACCGTCAGAATATCATCGGGTGAGGCTTCGACTTGCTCAACTGGTGGATTCAGGACGGGGGCGATGTTTTCGACCGTCATCGGCAGTCCAGCAATAGAAGTGTAGGCGACGGCGCGAATCAGTGCCCCTTCCAGTTCCCGAATGTTGGAAACGTAGCTGGAAGCGATGTATTCCACCACTTCTCGCGGCAGGCGCATGTTCTCGTATTCCGCCTTTTTCTGCAAAATCGCCATCCGAGTTTCTAGGTCGGGCGTTTGAATGTCGGCAATCAGGCCCATCGAGAAGCGGGAACAGAGGCGTTCTTGCAGACGAGGAATCTGGTTGGGGGGGCGATCGCTCGCTAGTACCACCTGTTTTCCAGCTTCGTGCAAAGTATTGAAGGTGTGGAAAAACTCTTCCTGGGTGTATTCCTTGCCTTCAATGAACTGAATGTCATCCACCAGCAACACATCCGCCGCCCGGTAATGTTCCCGGAAGGTCTGCATACTGTCGCGCCGGATGGCTGTAATCAGGTCATTCGTGAATTGCTCCGTGGAGACATAAAACACGCGGGAACTGGGACAAATTTCTAAGCGATAATGCCCGATCGCCTGCATTAAGTGGGTTTTCCCCAATCCGACACCGCCACACAGGAATAGCGGGTTGAATTCTCGTCCGGGAGATTCGGCGACTGCCAATGATGCTGCGTGCGCCATGCGGTTGTTAGACCCGACGACCAACCGGGAGAACACATATTTGGGGTTTAATTCCGTCGATCGCTGGCGATCGTTGGTGCCGGGAGTCGCATGAGCGATCGCTTGCGGATAGCGGGCGGGTTCCACGTTGGGGGCATCCGCCGGACTCATGGGCGGCGCATCCATCGGTAAGGCCCAGAAGTCTGGATCGGTGGGATTGCCTTCCTCGTCACTGGCCACCGTCATTTGAATTTCAATGGGGCGACCAATAATTTCCTGCACCACATCCGTCATGGTCTTGATGTAGTACTTTTGCAGCCATTTTCGGGCAAACGGGTTCGCTGTCCGCAATACCAGGCGCGTGTCAGAAAATTCTTCAATGACGGCGGTTTTAATCCAGGCTTCGTAGGTGGGACGGTTGATCAAGAGTTGCAACCGTTCCAACGCTTCTACCCAAAAATCATCGACTGCTGCTACTTCCACGGCTACCTCAAGTGACTCCCCGACAAGGGCAAAACAAGCGAACTGACCACGGCATCCCAAGCAAAACCAGGCGCAAACAGAATGCAGTCGGCGGGAAAAGAGATTTCCAGTATGACTCAAATTGGCGCTGGTAGACACTAACGGTGGGGTTGAACTTGTTCAGCTAACTCCAGGTATAGTGTATCAGGTCGTGCTGGGCTGCCAAGGTTGATCCGTACTACTAGTCACGGGCGGCAACTGGGCAGCCAATCAAGGATGCAGGTAGTCTAGCGTTTTGCGATCGCCTGTGGAAAACTCATCACTCAAGCTTAAGATTTGTTTCCGAATTACCCTTCTTTCCCCGAAAACGTGGGGGCGGGTTGCTTGGGTTCGGGTAGGCTGGCTTCCAGTTTCAGGCAATTACGGCCATTCACTTGCAGGCGATATTCCACTCGATCCATCAAGCGGTTCAGAATCAACCAGCCATAGCCATTTTCTTGTTTGGCTTCCGGGGTGGGTGGGAGATAGGTTGAGAGGTCATACCCCTGCCCGTGATCCCAAATCTCCAGGGCAATATCGCGATCGCGCAGCTCCAACCGGATCAACACGGGCAGATTGGGTTGTTCGCGGTGGGCATGGCGTACCACATTGGAATAGGCTTCGACCAACACGAGACGGAGGCGGTTGGACTGTTTCGGCCAATCCACATGATTGCCTAACTCGACTTCCAGACTGCCTAACAACCAGTTCTCGACGATCGCCAGGAACTTGAGGTCGCTGGGTACGTGTAGTTCAGTTCTCATTGATTACAGGACCTCCAGAGAGAGAATCGTTTGATCGTCTTCTTGCACGACGTTATGCGCTCGAATTTGAGCCAACAAGTGGGTCAAATCTAAGGGCTGTTGAGCGTTTAACAGGAGTTGCCAGAGTCCAGTTTGCTGGAGCATGGCACTGGCGGGGGGGACACCCGTAGCCGTAGGTGCGGTGGATTGCACCGTGGCTTCGGTGATGCCATCACTGGTGAGGAGCAAGACTTCACCCGACTTCAAATCCAGACTACCCGCTGCCGCCTTCCAGTTGGGCAAAATGCCCAGTGGGATGCCTCGCACTTTCAGATAGTTGGGTTCCAGAGAGTCACTATCGGGGTGTCCAGTTTGGCGGGCTGCGATCGCATCGCCTGACCAGACTAGGGGATAAATGTGACCCGCGTTGGCATAAACCAACTTTTGTGTGGAAGGGGTGTACCGCGCCAGCACCATCGTGATAAAGCAGTTGGCGCTGGTCAGGTCATCGGATAGGGTGTGATTCAGATTTTGCATCACCAGGTGTGGGTCGGGCGGTGACTCCTGGGAGAGTTCGCGCCGCAGCACCGAAATGGCACTGGCCATAAACAGCGCCGCCGGAACGCCCTTACCCGATACATCCCCCACGGCCAGCCAGATGTCGCCTTGAGGATGGGTGTAGACTTCAAAGAAATCGCCCCCCACTTCGCGCGCCGGATAGCAGCAGGCTTGCACCTTCATGCCATCCAGGTCGGGTAAGCTTTGGCGCAGTAAATTGCCCTGAATCTGCCGCGCGACTTCCAACTCCGCCCGCATTTGTTCGGTCTGATTCTGGATGCGCTGATAGAGTTTGGCTTGCGAAATGGCAACGGATGCTTGGGCCGCAACGCCTTGCAGGAGATCAACGTCGGCAGTAGACCAGGCGGTGGTATCTCGATCCAACGCCAGGATTGCCAGAAAATCTTGTTGATAGACGAGGGGCACGACGATACGTTGGCGATCGCGGTCTGGCAGCGACTCAATTTCAATCTGAGGCTGAGTCAAGACGCGTTGAATAATCGGATCAGTTGCCGTTAATCGCAGCGGGGTTGAGCCATTCGTCTCGATCGCTGGCTGTCCCGCCTGATAATGGAACACGGTCGCCGCCAGTTGTGCTTCTTCCACTGGTTGCAAAATGCACTGTTGGGCGGAGAAGGCGCGGCTGAGGGTAGCAGCGATCGTGTGCAACATACTCTCGTAGTCCAGCGACTCCCGAATTGCCGTCGTAATCTCATTAAACAGAGATTCCCGACGTAAGGCGCGACTCAGTTCATAGGTGCGTTGTTTCACCACCTTGTAAGTCTCTGCCGCCTGTTGCACTACCACCTTGAGCTGATCCGGCACCCACGGCTTCGTGATGTACTTGAACACCTTCCCGGCATTAATCGCTTCCACCAGATCTTCGACATCGGTGTAGCCCGTCAGCACAATCCGAATCGTATCGGGAAAGCGATCGACCGTTTTACTCAAAAACTCCGTGCCCAACATCTCCGGCATCCGTTGATCCGAGATGATGATGGCCATCTCGCCCTCTTGATCCAAAATTTCCAGCGCCGCGATCGCGCTTTCTGCCTTCACCACCTGAAAATCCCGCCGAAAGGTGCGATAGAGCAAAGCCAGGTTATCTGGCTCATCATCGACCACCATCAGCTTCAGCTTGCCCTCTGCGTCTTCCACCATGCCTAACTCCCTCCCGCCGTTGAACCCTTGACCTGCTGATGCTTCAAGCATAGCCGTACGACATCGGCTTCTCATTCAAGGTACCCCAGATGGGGAAGGGGCTAACAGGATACCCTACTATTCCTTCCGCCTAAACTGATACGACTCCGCTTGCGCTCCCCAGACTTGCTTGCCATCGGCATTAAAGCCGCGATCCCAGGTGTTCATGCCAGCGGGGGTGAGTTCGATCGCGTTGGTGATGCGAACTGCGCCCCGGACGTTGGCGGGACAACCTTGGGCGGGGGTTTCGCCGCGATAGCCGGTTTTGGTTTTTTGGAGGTAAACGGTGCAGACGGCATCCCCGATCGCGGTGAGGGGGAGACGGCGTTGACCGATGGCGAGGTTGCAGAAGCCAGCTAGTTGGGCGGGTTGCTGGAAGCGGAAAGAAACAGAGGCGACGGGGGTTTCGGGAGCGTAGGGGGCGATCGCGAGGAGGCGTTGGCGGTAGGGTTCGGTCAGTTTGGTGGTGAGGGCCTGTTCCTGGTACAGCAGGATGGTGGCGGGGGGGAGTTTGAAGCGATCCAGGGCAGCGGATTCCACGGTGACTCGGCAGGTGGTCATCTGGACGCTAGGGGCTTTGGGGTTGGTTCGGGCTTGTGCGGTGGTATCCATGACTCCTTCCAGCATCGCGGCGACTTCGTTCACTTGCTGAAGTCGTTGGCGCAGCGTTGTGTCCTGAGCGATCGCGGGCGGGAGGGGAAAGCTGATCAGGCTGATGGCGAGGGTCGGAATGAGGTGGGCGATCGCCCCCTGACAAGGATTAAACATGAGCAAACACCACGGCTAAGTGAACCTTACAAAATGGTCAGATAGGTGTCATTTGAAGTGATGGGCAGGACTTTGAGCGTTTGGTTTTTCAGATCGGGTTCCAGCCCCAGGGCTTCTAGCGGAATCACGCCTAATAACGGATTGCTGCCACCGGGTAACTCCAGACATTCAAAAGTGCCCTCGCGATCGCCAATGGCAATCGAGGCATCTCGGAAAATGCGAGCCTTCCCGATTCCCATCGCCGTCGCAACATCAACTTCTTTCAAAAGTTCTAGTCCCAGTTGAGCCACGATTTCAGGCGGTAAACAGAGGGTGGTTGCGCCAGTGTCTACCAGAACGTTAGATAGGGTAACAGTGCGGACTTGATCTGGCGCAATCGTGCCGTCTCCAGCCCGAATTTGATCGGCGCGGTTGGTAATCGTCAGTGTGGCAAAGACTTTTCCCATGTTTAATGTGTCTTTCGTTGGCATAAACACCTCAGCTGTGGGAGCGATCGCCCTGATTCTATCGCTTTGAAACCTCGAAGGTGGCCAAAACCGCCGAGGTCTACTTCCACAATGATGGAATTTTACGGTAAAAGGATTATCGGTGGGCGAGGGTGGTGTCGGCTTGTTGGAGGACGGCTTGCCAGATGGCGTAACCATTGGCATTGAGGTGTAAACCGTCGGTGGTGAGGTCGAGGCGCAGGAAGCCATCGGCATCGGTCATCGCCGAGTGGACATCCAGGTAATAGGCTCCCTGCTGCTGGGCGATCGCTTGCAACTGGCGATTTAAGTTGACGATGCGCTGGCTGGCAACGGGCAGCGATCGCGTTGGCAAAATGGACTGCAAGACAATTTTGCTGTCGGGATGGGTCTGCCGCAGTCGTTGCAGAATTTGGCGCAAGGTGCTCACAATGGTTTGATCGGATGCGCCTGTTTTGAGATCATTTACCCCTGCCATGAGATACACCACTTGGGGACGAGTGTGAGCGAAAGTAGACAATCGGCGCAAAATGCCTCCGGTTGTATCGCCAGAAATCGATTGATTAAGCCAGAGCCGTTGCGCGGGGAGGCGATCGCTGGGAAACCACTGGCTTAATGAATCACCCAAAAAGATCCCCAGCGTTGGGGTTTGAGCGTTGATCTGACGGGCTTCTTGCGCCAAGAGCGATCGCCATTGTTGATACGTGGGTTGAGCCTCGCTGGTATCCCCAATGGTTGCCAAATGAGAGGCGGAGAGGCGAGTGGAAATTTGGCGGATGGCGAGGGCGGCGGTGCGCTGGCGAAAAAGTTGGCTCCCCGTTTGGGGTCTGTTCGATTGCCCGAATTCGGTAGTGGAGCTGGTTTCGGGGCGGGTATTCTGTCTCAGTTGGCGCAAAATCCGATCCAATCGCGCTTTTTCCGCTTGTATCTGTTGTTGCCGAGTGACGGCGGGTGGCGAATTCAGGGTGGCAGTGCGGGCAGTTTGTGCCGCGATCGCGGTTGCCGCTAAAGAGAAGGGCTCAGTCATCGATTGCAGGGAAACTCTGATCACCTTTCACAACGGGGCGATCGCGAGTTCAGGAAAAAAGATGTTAATTCTTCCAGCAAATCTCAAAATCATGAGCAATTTCCGTAGCTAAAACCTTGGCTGTAGAAGGCTTTTAGCCTGACCTCAAACCCTCGCCATTGATCCCAACACAGAGCTACCTGAAGACATCCAAGTCTAGTAGTTGCGCGAGTCTCTGACTAGAACCAAGATTCTGGGCTTGGGTGGCAGCCCCCCAAACCCCCCGAATTCAGGGGACGGTTGCGTCCCCCGAACTCCCTCCAAAGGGCAACGCTGGGACTGCGCATTCAGTCCCTAGTGGTGACGTTGTTGAGCGATCCTCTAGAAACGAGCTGAAGTGGAAGTGCATGGTCACTATTCACGTCTATGCAGTCTGTTGCGATCGCCCTTCAATTTGGTCTGTGTTCAATTCAGACGGGTTTTTTATGTCGTGGGTGGGTTGTGAGGGCGCTGCTAAGAAAGCAAAATGACAACGGTAGAATACGAAAGGATGAATGTTGCCCAGCGTTTTTGAATTACTCCGTTTTTTATTATGGAAAATCAGACAACCACGATTAACTGTGCTGAAGCCTGTGTGAATGGCTGTGTGTTGGGCGATCGCTGTCCCAACCTGGGCTACAAAGAGGAAGCTGTCAAGTTTGTGAATGACACCTCCCTCGACAAAATGCTGGAAATTGCCGAAGCGGCGCGACTCAAAAAAATGACTGCACCGACGCAGTGGGTATTGCCAGAGGATGGAGAATCCTGGTAAGCCCCGGCGGTGTCGGCGAGATATCGGAGGTTTTGCTAAACCTCCGACAGCTGTTACTTGTCTGTTCCTGGTTCAATAACTGCGCGGACGCGGTAAATGGGGCGACCCTGGGATTCGTGGTAGGTGCGCATCAGGAGTTCGGCGAGGAGACCGAAGCTGAACAGTTGCACGCCTGCCAGCAGCAGGACGACCGCGAGCGTCAATAAGGGGCGGTTGATACTTTCGCCGAAGCCGAGTTTGAGCGAGGTGAGATACAGCCCGATCGCCATGCCCATCACAATCGAGATCAAGCCCATGGAGCCGAAGACGTGCATCGGGCGGGTGAGAAATTTGCGCATGAAGAAGACAGTGGTCAGATCCATCACGACGCGGAAGGTGCGATCGAGGCCATACTTACTTTTGCCGAATTTGCGGGGATGGTGACGGACGGGAATTTCGGCAATCCGGGCACCTTCGATGAAGGCCAGGGCGGGCAGGAAGCGATGCAACTCCCCATACAAATTCATATCGGCGACGAGTTCCGACCGGTAGGCTTTGAGCGAGCAGCCGTAGTCGTGGACTCTCACGCCAGTCACTTGAGCGATCAACCAGTTGGCAATTTTGGAGGGCACTTTGCGCGTAATGGTGGCATCCTGCCGATTTTTGCGCCAGCCGCTCACCAGGTCATAGCCTTCATTCAGCTTGT
>JAIXVO010000813.1 GCA_027482985.1 Cyanobacteriota bacterium | reverse complement strand
TCGCAAAGTCGTTGTTTTCGGGATGCTTCCAGTCGATTAGCGGTACGGTCTGGGTTTGCTCCCCGGCCCCGGCTTTGACTTTGACCCCGTAGCGCAGCAGGCCATAGACGGCTTTGTTGGCGTCGTAGAGGTTTTGGCTGTCGCCCAGGGCGGCGGCTTGGTCTAGCTCCCGCAGGGCTTTGGCAATCAGGGTTTCGCTAATGCCCTGGCGGCTGAGCCACGATCGCAGCAGGTCGGCCTCGATGTTGCGGGTGTTGGGGCGGGCCTCCCAGTTGCCCAGGTAGCGGTAGCCCAGGTGGGTTTGAAAGAGCTGGACGACTCGATTTTGGGTGGCTCGTTCCCGTTGGCCGACGGTGCTCACGGCGGTGCTCCTTGAGGGGTGCCCGATAGCGGGCGGCTTAACCAGTGTTCCCCCAGTTATAGCAAGCCGCTTTGGGGCCAATCACCCGGTTGGGAATGCCTCACGAAAATCAAACACTACTCAACTCATGCGGCCAGGGGAATTTCGCACCGGATGGCTTCTTCGATCTGGCTGAGGTCGCAGTCGTAGTCTTCGACCAGGTCTTGTAGGGAGTCCCCAGCTTTGTAGCGCTCGGCGATGATGTGGGTGGGAATGCCGGTGCCGTCGATGACCAGACGACCGAAGGCGATGCGAGGGTCGATGACGACGATGCGGGGGTTGTGGGCTTCGTCGGAGCGGGTGAAGGGGTAGAGTTTGATGGCTAGGCCGGTATCGTCGGGTTCGATGCGCTCTAGGTGCTGGGTGAGCACGGCTTTGAGCTGGGTTTGGCCCTGGGCAGAGGCGTTGATCAGGGTGCCGTAGCGCTCGATGAAAAGGCTAATGCCGTCGGTGCGAAATTCTTCGTGGGCCAGGGGGTGAGATACCTGAAGCTGAGCTTCGAGGTAGTCGAGGGTGGTGCGGACGTTGTCGAGCTGAATTTTGTGGTGTTTGCGGATGGCCCACAGAACGTGGATCTCGATCAGGTTGGTGAAGGAGATCAGGCGGGGTGTCTGTGGGGGAACGGCGATTAGGGGCTCAAAGAAGCGTTTGCCCTCGCTGACGGGGTATGAGCGGCCAACTGTCCACGACCGAATGGTGCCCACGGGAATGCGCAGGTACCGGGCGGCATCGGGGAGGGTATAGGTGGGGATGTCTCTCGGGTCGCGGCCCTGGTAGAGATCGGTCATGGTTAGAGATGAATAATGGCTATAAACATTAATCCGTGACCATTAGGCAGTGGCCGATGGGGGAAGTTTGAGTTGACTGGCAGCATCGGCAAGTTTAAGAGCGATCGCCTTCTGGTCTTGCTTTTGGCTCGACCATCCCTCAATGTCAGCGTGATTGGGGTTGTTGGGAAATGGTTTGGCTGTTACCCGCAGAGATTCAGCGATGCAAGCCCGTGCCTGGATGTCAGCTCGGCCATAGAGCCTTTTCTGCTGCTGGGTGGCAACATCTTCGCCCGCTGCCCAAATTTCGGTTTCTGATGCATCGCGATGGCGGGTGACCGACAGCTCTTGGTAGGGATGAGGGATAAACAAATTGGGCTTAACGGTTAGGTCGCTCTGGCGAAAATGCCCACTCTGCATCACATAGCGGGCAAGCATTTCAGCCTCTTCAACGGGCGGCACCTGGTTGGGGTCAATCATGCAATATGAATCCGTTGAATCAAATCCAGAATCGATTTGGGAATGTCGCCAAAAAAGGGCTCCGACCCTCGGACATCGCTGTTGCCAAACAGGGCGGCATAGTAAAGGGTGCCTTCTGGACTAATGCTAACTGACAAGATCCAACGAGAATGGCGATACCACTCTAGGGTCAGATGACCATCGGGCTCTGCCCCTATTGTTGGCAAGGGGAACCCAAGGGGTAAAGCCTCAATCAAGAGATAGGTATAGGCTAGGGCTGCGCTTTGAACTGGTAAGGCATCATAGCCGTCCCAGTTAGGCCGCTTGCACTCTTCCCAGACAGTAACCAGCTCGTTCAATGCGGGGAGCTTGCTAAAGGTAGCTGAAGCTTGAAAATGATGCCCCATCTCTTGACTGGTTTGGTCAAGGTACTGGGCGGTAGGTGTGTTGCCTTTGGGAAGGATTGTAGCGGTCATGGCACGTTAGGCTCCAAGCTGTTCTAGACCAAATCGTTCTAGGGCGGTGTCGGTGATGCAACCGAAGAAGACCTTATTTTTGAGCCATCGCATTTCTTGTAGGCTTTGAGTCAGGGTGTTGTGATCTAATTGAAGCAACTCGGTGGTAAAAACGTCGATATCTATAATCAGTGCCCGCTGGTCAATGGGAGATGCACCTTCAGGCTGAATTGTTCTCGTCCAGTGGATGCTGTAAGGATAGCCGGGAACACGATAGGTGTCTTTATAGAAAAAAGATTCTGGGGAAACCCCTACCCCAGGTAGGGTGTAGGGCACTGCTTTGAGAAAAGTGGAGGGCTGTTCACCATCGGCCAAGAGAATGCGGTTGATGTAGCGTACCCCCAGGCTTTGGATCACGGTTGGTTCAGCTAACGCAACAAACAAATCCCAGAAGCGGATCGCCTCGGCTTTGAAGGTGTCCCATGACTCGTAGGGCTCTAGACGGCTGAAAATGACCCCGCCGAGGGTGAATTGGGCTACATGACGACCTTGCTCATCCTGAAGGCGAAAGCCATTCCACTGGGTTCGCTGAAGGAATTCTGAAGAGCCATCGGGGCTACCAACAGCGGAAATCTGAATATCTTGCTGGGATTGACAAATGGGGTAATCAGGGAGTTGCTGTGTCAGCGCGTCTTTGAGTGCTGCCGGTTCCAGCTGTTTGCCCGCATGGGTCTGCCAATGAATGACCGCCTCAATACTAGGAGCGGCTGTCAGGCGCGGAAAGGTTTCGCTGAGGTCGATGCTGAACTTGGGCAGCGGGCTCATGGCAATCGGGTAGGGAGCGGAATCATTGGCTTGCTGAGTCAATTGTAAGGCGCACTCGCCCGGTGAGGAGATGCTGCATCATGCCTGGCTTGATGGAGAGGTTTCCGCTGGTGCTGGCGAACCCCTATACTCAATACCCGCTAGAATATTATACAAAGTATAATTTTTTGACGGTATGGATATTCAGCTTAAAAAGTGGGGCAATAGCCTGGGTCTGCGAATTCCCCATCGGCTGGTAGAGAGTTTTGGGTGGGATGAAAATTCGATGGTCGAAATGCTAGAGGTAGATGGGGCGTTGGTGATTCGCAAGAAAGCGGTGGCGATGTCCCTCGATCAGTTGTTGGCGAGTATTCCTGCCGATTTTCACTATCCTGCCGATGTCGAT
>JAIXVO010000603.1 GCA_027482985.1 Cyanobacteriota bacterium | reverse complement strand
GGAGGATAAAGCGCTAATTTCAGGAACACTCAAAGCACGAGAATACTTTTTTTGAAATTAGTCCTTGTTCATAAAATAAACCGACTCACGATCAAACCCCTGCCACTAGAATAGGAAACTGTTTAATTCCCTGCAACTATCCAGGCTTTCATTTGCCCTCAAAATGTACCGTTCAAGGCTCAAGAGATGCCTGACAATCTCGAAACATGGCAGATTTATTAAGTTTTATTAATCAATATGGTGCAAGGGCGCTCCGCAGTTGTATTCCATCTTTTGAAGGTGGTAGATTGAGGGGCATAAGCTAATTTTGGATTGAGGAATAGAGATAGGCTCAATCATCGGCTGATTAAGTTTATTCATTACTTGTGATGTCTTAATCACAAATGAGAAACATAACTTAGTGACGCAGCGGCTTAACCAGATGATTCATCTGAGAGCTATCTTGGAGTAAAGCTTTTCTTGGGAGATGCGACGATGCGGCGGAACCAATTAATTGTGTTGGCAGGACTTCTGACGGTGGCGATCGCGGGTTGTGCCTCAGAGGAAACGCCTCCCGTCGCTACATCCCCTGCTCCCAGCCCCGTCGCGGTCAGTCCCGCGCCGACTGTTTCCCCGCAACCAGGTACGCCCACGACTCAACCCCTCGGAGCGCAACGCCCAGCCCCGTTAGCACCCGTCGCCGGACTCATTCCTTCAACCAACGCCCAGGAACGGGAGAAGCAAGTTAGAACTGAAACGAAAACAGGTCGAGCCAGTGATCCTTTCGCTGGATTACCACCTCAATTACCGCCGCCAACCACCGCCAACCGCCCAGTTCCCAATGTCGCGCAACTTCCGACGACTCCTACAGGTGGGAATCAGGCTCCCGGTAGTGCGCCCGCAAGACCCGCTAATGCGGGCAAGACAGGGCAAGAGAAAGAAGTCCCGACCCCAGCCATTCCTAAAATTAGTGCGCCCTTGGGAGTCAATTTACCGCCAACCGCCCCTACTTCCGGCCCAGGCAGCATCCCAGCCACGGCACAAGGGGTAGAAATTACTGGCGTTGTCGTAGTGGGGGGTGTGCCTCAAGCGATCGTGATCGCCCCAGGGGAAGGTGGCACTCGTTATGTCAGCCAAGGACAACGAATTGCAGGTGGAAGGGTGCTGGTTAAAAAAATCGATGCAAGCGGCGCTGAGCCAGTTGTTATTCTTGAAGAAAATGGCGTAGAAGTTGCCAGAGGGGTTGGAGAAAAACCGCCCCAGCCAGCGAAACCTGCTGCTTAGGCATCGCATTTAATCGACTGATAGCTCTCTGCCGTAGGTTGGGTTAAACAAAGTGAAAACCAATGCCAATCATAACCTTGTTGGGTTACGCTGGCGCTAACCCAACCTACTCAAATGAATAAGCAGAACGGATTCGGAATGAACGCACATGCACTGTTTAACGACGTGGCGCTAAAGTTCCGTTGATTTCGTTCAGTACTTGCAATTGCCGTCGAAAGGCAATTGCTTCTATTTCACCGTGAATATTGTTTACTTTATCCCGCTGAATCGATTCCTTTGCCAGTGCTCTGTATCTTGCATCCCGTTCTTCTCTGGTTTCGTGTTTTAGGGTTGCAGCATCGTTATCTAAAGCAATGTTGGCTCGTAATTCACTGCGGTATTTGGCATTGACTGACGCGGTGACAACTTGACTGGCATTAACAATATTGATGTAGCTCAAGTCATGACACTGATTGGGAACAACAATATAAGAAACACCGTCTTGGCAACGAGCGTGGGCAGGTGAGGCAGACAAAACGGGTAGAAGAACTGCGGTGCTGGCAGTGATCGCAAGGAAAAGTTTCATAGGATACCATCCTGAGAATTGGATTTGTGATTAGGGCGTAGCTTTCCGATGGTTAAATCAGACAAGTTGAAGTTGTCACCGACTTTGAGATGAGAAAACTCAGTCGAAACTATGCTTAAAGTTCCCTGAATGATGAAAAATTAACATTTAGCTTTTCGTCAGAGTTTTAGGTTGAGCAGGACACTTCTCGTAAATTTTTTGTGAAGACGTTAATCCCTGATTAGGCTTCTGGCTTTGAGTACGTGTGCAGCGGCATGGCGATCGCACCGAGATTTGTGTCAGCATTGGAAAGTGCTTTTTTGAGATGAGTTCATGCCAGTGCCGACTTTAACTGATTCGTTGCCCTTTTTGGGACCCGATGTGGCTGCCGAGTACGATCGCGCCCATGTCGTGATTTTGCCCATTCCGTTTGAAGCCACCACCACCTACCGCCGGGGCTGTGAACACGGACCAGCCGCCATTTTAGACGCATCTCAACAAGTCGAATACTACGACGATGACCACGATCGCGAAATGTGGGAAGTCGGGATTTATACCAGTGAGGCGATCGCGGATACCCGCAGCGGGGCCGTCTCCTCCGAAGCCATGTTAGACGTGACGCGATCGACCGTCGCCAAACTAATTCAGGACAACAAATTCGTCATTGCCCTCGGTGGCGAACATAGCATCACCGCTGGCATCGTCGCCGCCTACCAGCAGGCTCACCCGGATGAACCCTTCACCGTCGTCCAAATCGATGCCCACGGCGACCTCCGCCACGAATACGAAGGCTCCATCCATAACCATGCCTGCGTCATGAAGCGCGTCGTCGATATGGGCTTACCCACCGTCCAAGTCGGCATTCGCAGCATTTGTAAAGAAGAAGCCGAACTGATCAAAGCCCAAAATCTCGTGGTCATTCGCGCCCGTGACATCGCCCTCCAACCCGATTGGATGACCCGCGCCTGGGCCGGAATTCAAACCCAGAAAGTCTTCCTCACCATCGACCTGGACGGCATCGACCCCACCCTCATGCCCGGCGTTGGCACCCCCGAACCCGGCGGCCTCCATTGGTTTGCCCTGCTCACCTTCCTGCAACACATCTTCGAACAGCATGACGTGATTGGAGCCGATGTCATGGAACTCGCCCCGATCGCCGATTCCGTCGTTTCCGAGTTTACAGCCGCCAAGTTGGTCTATAAATTAATTGGGTATCAAGCCCTCGCCAAAGGGTGGTAAGTCAGACGGGTTCAGCTCATGATCAGCAATGGGATAGAGACAATGGGGACAAACATTGGGGGATACGCTCCCGACTTTGAATTACCAGGAGCCGATAACACCGTGCATCACCTGGCTCGCTACCTCGAAACCTTTCGAGCTGTGGGGGTGGTGTTCATGTGTAACCACTGTCCCTACGTCAAACTGTATCTGGAACGGTTAAAGCAAATTCAGGCCGAGTTTGCCGCGCAAGGCTTTACCCTGATTGGGATCAATCCCAACGATGCCGTCCAATTCCCAGAAGACAGTTTCGACAAAATGAAACAGCTCGTCGTCGATCAAAGCCTCAACTTCCCCTACCTGCGCGACGAAACCCAGGACGTTGCCACCAGCTTCGGCGCGAAGAAAACCCCCCACGTCTTTCTCCTCAATCAAGCCGGTGTCCTCTGCTACAGCGGCGCGATCGACGACAACCCCCAACAACCCGCTGCCGTCAAGACTCACTATTTAAGAGACGCGATCGCCCAAATTCTCACCGATGCCCCGATTAGACTTACTGCTACGGAGCCGGTCGGGTGTTCGGTGAAGTGGCGGTAATGGGTAATAGGTAATTGGTAATAGGTAATTGGTAATGGGTAATGAAGGGTTATGTGGAATGGATGGTTGTGCTTTAACTCGGAAAAACCCATTACCCGTTACCACTGCCTAGATAGTTACCCTTCCACTCGGAACGACCCATTACCCATTACCCATTACCTCTCCTTGAATAATTAAGCCTCAACTCAGAACAACCCATCACCTATTACCCATTACCCATTACCAACTACCACTGCCCCGCAGCCCCTTTTCTTCCTGACCTCCCCATTTAATAGACGAAGGTTTTCCTAAGGAGTATCTTTAGGAAGGTATTTGGAGCATATGTGTCACCCCATGGGCATTACTTATCAGCGGGTTGTATTAAAACTAAGTGGCGAAGCCTTGATGGGCGAGTTGCAGTACGGCATTGATCCCAATGTGGTGGAAAGTATTGCGCAGGAAGTGGCCGATGTGGTCGCAAACGGGATTCAAGTGGCGATCGTGGTCGGTGGCGGCAACATTTTTCGGGGCATTAAGGGCGCGGCAGCAGGCATGGATCGGGCGACTGCCGACTACATTGGCATGATTGCCACCGTGATGAATTCGATGACGTTGCAGGATGCCCTGGAGCGGC
>JAIXVO010000140.1 GCA_027482985.1 Cyanobacteriota bacterium | reverse complement strand
GGGTGAGGGGATGAAGGCAGCTATTTTGGTGTGTCAGGTATGTTAATGCCAAAGATAGAGAAAATTTATTATTTAATTAAGCAACTTAGGTTTTTGCAACAGCTTAGTTTTTTGTTTCCAAAATTTAAACTCACTTCAGTAGGTTTTCTAAGATGGCTAGCTGTCCATTCTGTTCCGACATTTTGTTGCGCCATGTCCGCTCTGGGCAATCCTACTGGCTTTGTCGTCGTTGTCGTACAGAGATTTTAGACCATCGAGTTGAGCCGAAGTCAGGCGATCGCTCACCTGAAGAAGTGGTAAATGATCCAATTATTTCGACCGCTGGCAAGATCTCTACGATCATGCCAGCAAACAATCCTATTTCTCTATGAAGTAGGGTGAATTAAAAGTGCAGGGACAAAACAAGAAAAGTTTTTCCTCGTATTTTTTCAACAAAATCCAATAAAAATTGTGATCGTATGCCGGGGCTTTAGGTCGTGCGGCCTATCAATTTAAGGGGTGACTGAAGGTGCGGGACACAGGGGAATCCGTCAATTTAACTCGCTATCACCCTAATTTGAGGCGATGGCAGGGCTGATCTCCGTGGAAAACCTGATCTCTCTGGGTAGGGGATTAATCATACTGTTAAGAGCACTGTTTCACTGAATATAGTGGAATTTGTCCATTAGGCTTTCATGCCGGCCTCTACCGCCCCTAATGCAAGGTTATTCTGCCGTGAATCATCTCTCAGAGCGTCCTCGGGTTCTTGTTGTTGACGATCATCCTTCCAGTCGGATGACGGCGGTTGCGCTACTCACTGTTGACGGGTACGACGTGATCGAAGCCGATAGTGGTCCAGCTGCTTTGGATATGGTGAGCACTGGCAACCCCGACCTGATTTTGCTCGATGTGATGATGCCAGGCATGGATGGATTTGAGGTGTGCCGTCGGTTGAAGCAGGATGAGCAAACGCGGCTGACTCCCATCGTGTTTGTGACAGCATTGGACGATCGCCGTTCCCGACTGCGGGGCATTGATGCGGGTGGCGATGATTTTCTGACCAAGCCCTTTGATCAACTGGAACTCTCAGCGCGGGTGCGATCGCTGATCCATCAGAAGCGCTTGAATGAAGACCTCGATCATGCTGAGAAGGTGTTATTTTCCATTGCTCGCACGATTGAGAGTCGCGACCCGAACACCGGTGATCACTGCGAACGGTTAGTGCGGCGGGGGCAGGCGTTTGGTGAATTTTTAGAATTACCCCGAAATGAAATTCGCGATTTGATGTGGGGTGGATACCTGCATGACATTGGCAAAGTTGGGATTCCGGATGCGGTGCTCTTAAAAACGGGCAAACTGACACCAGAAGAATGGGACATCATGCGGCAGCACGTGCTGATTGGTGAAACCATTTGTCAGCCGTTACGGACGATGCGCGGGGTGGTGCCGATTATTCGCCATCACCATGAACGGTGGGATGGCTCTGGCTATCCCGATGGTCTGGTAGGGAATCAAATTCCTTACCTGGCGCAAGTTTTTCAACTGGTTGACATCTACGATGCCCTGACGAGTGAGCGTCCTTACAAACAGGCGTTTAGCCATGAGGCCGCCCTGGGGATGCTCGAGGAAGAAACCACGAAAGGCTGGCGCAATCCGGTTCTGGTGGAACAATTTAAAGCCTTCATCCAGATCACAGAGATGCGTGAGGATATGGTATTAACATCTGCTACGGGGGAGGCGATCGCGCCTGCGACCAACGAGATCGCAACTCCCACCACCTCAGCCGCTTAAGCCCGATCCGGTAAAATTTCGAGCATGGCTGCTGCGACTACGCCTTCTCCGATAAGCTAAGAGACGACGTTTGACAGGCACATGGGCATGGTTGCAGTAGCAGTGTTAGCCGCTGGGCGGGGGACGCGGATGAAATCTGATCTCCCGAAAGTGTTACACCAGATGGGTGGGCGATCGCTGGTGGAGTGGGTGCTCCGTAGCGTTGCTGATCTAGAACCCATGCGACGCTTGGTCATTGTGGGCTATCGCGCTGAACTTGTAACCGAGGCTCTGACCCAGGCGGACTCACCAGCTGTATTACCGCCTTTAAAATTTGTTGAGCAACGAGAGCAATTGGGGACTGGACATGCCGTCCAGCAACTTTTGCCGCATTTGGAAGGTTTTACTGGTGACCTCTTAATTTTGAACGGGGATGTACCCCTATTGCGCCCGGAAACCCTGCAACAGCTCCTCAAAATGCACCGGGAAAGCCAGCATCCAGCCACGATTTTGACGGCTCATCTACCCGATCCCAAAGGCTACGGGCGCGTTTTTTGTGACAGTCAAAATGTCCTGCAACACATTATCGAAGACCGGGATTGTTCTCCGGCGCAAAAGCAAAATCGGCGGATCAATGCGGGCGTGTATTGTTTTCGCTGGCCTGATCTCGCCGCCGTTCTGCCCAAGCTGACCGCTGAGAACGATCAGCAAGAGTATTACCTGACCGATGCCGTCAACTTTCTCAGTCCCGTGACGGTGTTTGAGTTGGAGGATTACCAGGAAATTCTGGGGATTAACGATCGCAAACAGTTGGCGACCGCTTACGATATCCTCCAAACCAGAATTAAAGATGACTGGATGCGTCGAGGCGTGACCCTGATCGATCCAGACAGCATCACGATTGATGACACGGTACAACTGGAAGCCGATGTCGTGATTGAACCCCAAACCCATCTGCGGGGCAAAACGGTGATTGGGGTGGGTAGTCGGATTGGCCCTGGTAGCCTGATCGAAAATAGCCAGATTGCGCCTCAGGTGACCGTCCTCTATTCCGTGGTCAGCGATAGCACGATCGCGCAGGGGACGCGAGTTGGCCCTTATGCCCATCTGCGAGGGCAAGCCGTGGTGGGGCAAAACTGTCGCATTGGCAATTTTGTTGAGTTGAAAAAAACGACGCTGGGCGATCGCACGAATGTGGCGCATCTGTCCTACTTGGGCGACACCACCACGGGCACTCAGGTGAATGTCGGCGCAGGCACCATTACCGCCAACTACGATGGGGTGCAAAAACATCCGACCATGATTGGCGATCGCACCAAAACAGGCTCAAACAGCGTCCTGGTAGCCCCGTTAACAATCGGGCAGGATGTCACCATTGCCGCTGGTTCCACGGTAACCGCCGATGTCCCCGATGATTGCCTCGTCATTGCCCGATCTCGCCAAGTTGTGAAAGCCGGATGGCGCTTGGTGCAGAAACCGCCAGAAAGC
>JAIXVO010000564.1 GCA_027482985.1 Cyanobacteriota bacterium | reverse complement strand
TAACTTCCAAAGCGGCGGCTAAGGTTGCAGAAACTAACGAGTCATTCAGGATAGCATCAGCCTAAACAAAGAACCCGGAAGCAATGCTTCCGAGTTCTAGAATTCCCCACTATTTTGCTGAACGCTTTATCTCATCTTCATATTTTCTTGTATCAGGCAGTTGCTCTACCGTTGAGCCACACCAGCGATCGGTGACGGAGGTGAGAATTGCACTCACTGATATGCAGGGTATGAACCTTCCGAGCCACGCTTGCTCCATCTCCGCATCTCCCTGACAGGACTCGAACCTGCAACCCACTTGGTTTAAGCAAGCCATGTCTACCCATTGCATCACAGGGGGTTAGTGGGTCGCCCAGGGGTTGAACCTGGATGATGCCGCTTAAAAGGCGGCTGCATATCCGCTCTGCCAACGACCCCAATGGTCTGAGTGGTAGGATTTGAACCTACGACCTCCAGTTCCCCGAACTGGCGTGCTTCCACTGCACCACACCCAGACATTTTTGGTACACCGAGCAGGAGTCGAACCTGCTAATAACACGCTTATCGGGCGTGCGCGTCCACCCCTTCCGCCTTCGGTGCTTAGTACTTCCGGTGGGCATTGAACCCACCCAATCCGACCATTTGCCCTGGCACGGCTGCCACTGCCGTTACCAGGGCAAATGGTCGGGATGGTAGGATTTGAACCTACGACCTTCCGCTTCCAAAGCGGCAACTCTCAACCCAACTGAGCTACATCCCGATCGCGGTGGTACTGCTGGTGGGAGTCGAACCCACAACCTCTGGTTTCTAAGACCAGCGCCTCTGCCAGTTGGGCTACAGCAGCATGAATGGATGGGTTTGCAGACTGGCCAAAGTCATTGGCTGCCGAGGCTGGAGTCGAACCAGCAGCTCCGTGATTCAGAGTCACAGCGACTTTCCCAGTCGTCCACTCGGCAATCAATGGCTGCCCCAGCAGGACTTGAACCTGCAACCTGCCCGTTAACAGCGGGCAGCTCTGCCATTGAGCGATAGGGCAACAAGTGGGAAGTGACAGAATTGAACTGTCATCTCGCCGTCTTCAGCGGCACTTGAGCACCAGCTTCACCAACTTCCCAGGCGGAGGCTAAGAGAATCGAACTCTTGACGGTGGGTTGCAGCCGCAGGCGTTTTCAAGACGCTTTCCTCGTCCGTGCCGGACAACCTCCCTGAATGGCGAGAACGGAAGGAGTTGAACCTTCACTCTTCGGTTTCGTAGACCGAGATGTTTGCCGTTACACCACGTTCTCAGAGGCGGAGAGCAGTGGACTCGAACCACAATGGTGCATCCATCTGTTTAGCAAACAGCGCCAATGGCCTCATTGGTTTACTCTCCATGATTGAGGCAGTGCCGACGGGCGTTGAACCCGCAAGCATCGACTTGAAAGATCGACGGCTTTACCGATTTGCCTACGGCACCAAAAACCAGCGCACAGACCAGGATTTGAACCCGAACCAAAGGCTTTGGAGACCCTGGTGCTGCCGTTACACCATCTGTGCAGACCAATGCCTTCCCACTTGGCAACCTGGAGATCTGGTGGAAACGTGGGGAATTGAACCCCAATCCTGCAACCGTCCGTTTGTTGGTTTCGGCGCAAGTGATGCCAATCCGTTCCCAGAAACGGGGATGATGGGATTTGAATCCACGATCGCGTGCTCGACAGATGAGTGCTTTCAGCCGGGCTAAGCGACATCCCCCAAAAGGTGGCAGGATTCAATTTTCAAGGTTCAGGTTGAGTGATTGATCAGTGCAAATCACAAGAAATTACGCCGTTCTAGCGTGTAGTTTTGATGAATTTGATGCAGTGCTTGACGATATTCTGAATTAGATGTATTGGGTTGCTCTAGCGAGTCTTCTGGTAATGACACTGGAGTGCTAGGACTATGACTTTTGAAAAACGCTAAGAACTTCCAGAAATAGCTATGTTTAGTGAGAGATTGAGTATTCATCGAATTGGCTCCTTTGCGCCTCATCTCATACTACAAACATAATACAATATACTACAAAGTGTCAAGGGGATACTACAACTTTTTTTGAGGGAGGGGGCGATCGCCCCTCTGCCTCACCTCGCCTGCTCCTCCGGCAACGTACCCCAGTCCTGATGATAGCCGGATCGGTCAAACGAGGCGAGTCAGAACGCCTAGCCTGGATTATGGATGAGAATTGGAGGAAAACCTTGCGACCCCGTAACTATTGGCGATATCACGATCATCAAGAAAATGGTCGAAGTTTCCGAGTGTCGGGGCACCACAGGTTGTGCATGATTTCGGTTACGCCACCTGGCGATCGCCCCGCTCGATCGCGCCTAAAAACTTGAGCATGGCGGTTTGGGCGGCGGTCAGTCCTTGAATCTCGTGAATATTGAGACCTTCGTAGGGGCGCAAAATGCGGAGGGTTTGCTGGCAGGCTCCCGTTTGCAGATTCCAGAACTTAATCGTTTCGTCCTGACTGCAACTCATCAAAATCGGGTCATGGGGTGCGTAGGCCAGAAACCTGACCCAGCGTTCGTGTCCCACAAAAATGGTGGGTTCCTCCAGGGCGACAGTTGCCCTGCTGGAGTCTGCGGCCAGGTGCCAGACTCTCACGGTGCCGTCGATGCCGCTGGTGGCGAAGGTGGTGTTGTCGGGGCTGAAGACAATACACAGAATGGCGCTGGTGTGAGCCTGTAAGGTTTGCCGTAAAGCACCCGTTGTGACTTCCCATAACTTGACCATGCCATCCGCACTGGCGCTGGCGAGGAGATTGCCATCGGGACTGAAGGCGACCCCCCGCACCCAGCTTTGATGGCCAGTCAGTTGGTAGAGTCGGCGGGGGGCGGCAGCGGGTTGGGTCAACAAAGCACTCACATCCCAGAGATTAATCGTTTGGTCGAGGCTGCCGCTGGCGAGTAACGTGCCGTCGGGATTGAAGGCAACCGACCAGACTCCCCCACTATGGGTGGCCAAGGTCTGTAAGCAAGTGCCGTTGTGCACATGCCACAGGCGGACGGTGCCATCGAGACTGCCGCTGGCCAGGAGAGACTGCATTTGCCAGCGGGGGTTAGGGTTGAAGGTAATGGAATAGACTTGGTCGGTATGGCCTTGTAAGGCGTGCAAGCAGGTGCCGTTGGAACTCCAGATCCGAATCGTGCGATCGTCACTGCTGCTGGCAATCAGGGTGCCATCGGGGTTAAAGCCAACCGACCAGACCCAACTGTGATGGCCCCGTAGGATTTGCAAACAGTCCCCGGTTTCGCTGTCCCATAGGCGCACAGTGCGATCTTGTCCGGCACTGATGAACTGTTTGTGGTGCGGGTGACAGGCGATCGACCAGATGCCATTGCTATAGCCCTGGAGGGTCTGTAAACACACCGCAGTGCGACTGTCCCAGAGCCGAATGGACTGGTCTTCACTGCCACTGGCGAGTAAGTAGGGGGTGCCGGAGGGGGCAAAACACAGGGCCGAAATCCAACTGGTATGCCCCGGCAAAACGCGCAAGCATTCCCCGGTGGCCAAACTCCAGAGCCGGATGGTGTAATCGTCGCTGCCACTGGCGAACCAGTCCCCCTGGGGGCAAACCGCGATCGCCCGAATCGGTGCCGTATGGCCCTGAAGGGTTTGGTGTAACGTCAAAGCGGCACTGTCAGCCGGGGGGTCGATCGCCACCGTCCAGACTTGAATGGCGCGATCGCTGCTACATACTAACTGGGTGCCCGTGGGGGTGAAGGCGAGGGCATGCAGGGTGGCCGCTTGCGGCGGCGTACAGGTGAACTCAGTCCCGGTGCGCAAATTCCACAGGCGAATGGTGCGATCGCAGCCCGTACTGGCAAGCCAATTGCCGCTGGGATGGACGGCGATGGCGCGCACTTCGTCCGTGTGGCCCCGTAAGCAGTGCAACAGTTGCCCCGTTTCCACCGCCCAGATGCGAATCAAATGATCCTCACTGCCGCTGATTAACTGAGTGCCATCGGGACTAAACGCAATGGCAAAAATGCGGCTGGCATAGCCCTGGAGCGATCGCACACAGCGCCCAGTTTGCACATCCCACAAACATACCGAGTGACTGCCACTGCTTGCCAGGAACCGCCCATCGGGACTGAACGCCACCGACCAGACCCACCCTTCCGCCTTCAACGTCAGCAGCGGTTGTTGGGTGCCCACCTGCCACACATGAATTTCGTGGCTGACATCGCCAGCCGCCAATAACGTGCCATCCTGACTAAACGCAACCGACAACACCGGACTGAAGGATTCGGTAAATACAGACTGGCTGAGTTGGGCGTGAGCCAGGTTCACCCGTTGCAAATTGACCCGCTTCAGGTAAGCCTGCCGAATTGCCAGATGTGAAAAGTCGCGATCGCTGAGATCCCGTTGCAGCTGGCTCAGCAAATTGATGATATTGCCCGCCAGGTAGCCCGTTTGCTGTTTACCCTTGCCGCGAAACAGCAATAACAAGTGCATCAGTCGTTGGTCGAGATCCTGAACATCAAAGCGATCGAGTAAGCGTTCAATGAGGGGTTGCAGAATTAATCGCACTTGCACTTCGCGAATATAGTCTTTGGTTTGCGCTTTGATCAGTGCATGGGTTTTCAGCAGCGCTTGCTGAAATCGGTGAGGAGAGGAAACTGCCGACTGAGTTTCGGCATCAGTTTCGCACCAATCTGTGATTTCCGTCAGCACTTGCTGAATCAATTGTTCAGTGACATACTCCAGCACCACAGGTTGCAATGTAAAGAGGGTCACAGATGGAGTCCCAAACCCCTCACTGGGGCTGACTCGTTCCAGGAAACAGCGACGTTCTAACGCGCTTAAGGCTTCTAAGAGCGCCGCCGACTGGGGCAGGGGGATGAAGTCAGCCTGCAAGGTGAGGAGCGAGATCGGTTCGCGGTTGATTGCTAACCAGTAGAGGATTTGCCGCTCTAACGGTGTCAGCCGATGGAATTGCCCCGTCAACAGGTCGCGAATATCGGCAAAGATGCCACCACTTTGCTGTAAGAAGGTGAGGAACTGGGCAATATTCCCGCCAAAAAAATCACTCATCGCGCTGGCTGCAATTTTGAGCGCCAGAGGATTACCAGAGTAGTGGCGGATCAATGCCTGCCAATCGGCAGCGGTGCCGGAGAACTGGCCTCGTAGGTGGAGCAGATCTTGAATCGCGATCGCATCCAGTCCCGGCAGTTGCAGCGATCGCACGGGGAGCGTGGCACTTTCCCAACCATTAAAGCCCAGCGGTTGTTCGCGACTGGTTAACAGTAAACAACTTTGGTGGGGTGTTTGGGCGATCGCCGCCAGCAGGTCGCCATAGCCTTCATACCCCGGTTGAAAAGCGCCCGTGCTGTCTTGCGGCTGCATAATCGATTCGACATTGTCGAGCACCAGCAGACACCGATGGGTTTTTAAGTGGTGCAGCAATGCCTGCATTTTTGCCTCTACCGACTCTGGCAGCGTCAACGCCGTGGTCGTGGCCCAGACTTGTAACCAATCGGTGAGCAACTGCTCCAGCGGGGGTGCGTTCCGCAGCGATCGCCAGATGATCCATTCCAGGGGGGCGGCGGTAGCCAGATGTTGCGCAACCCGCAGGGAAAGGGTGGTTTTGCCCATGCCCCCCATGCCAAACACCCCGATCAGACGACAGCGATCGACACTGACCCAGCGTTCTAAGGTAGCCAATTCAGCATCGCGACCACAAACGGTGGCAATGTCAGTGGCATCCCCCCAATCACACTGCAAGGGGGCAGGCGGGACGGGGGCAGGCGGGAGGCGCACAGGCGGCATCACTGGTTGCCCGATGCGCCGGTGGTGCCGCTTTAACACGGTTTGCAGATTAGTTTTGTTGACCTTTTCGCCCAGATTTTGCGATAACAGTTGCCACAGCTCAGAGCCAGTCTGCTTAATGTGGCTCAGCCCATAACCCGACTCTTTCGCGATTTCGGTATAAGCGCGATCGTTCCACACCTGCTGAAAGATGACCGTTTGCAGCTTGTTCAGATGGGCATGGGGTAACAGTTCCGTTAAACAGGCGAGGGCTTCTTCCGCATTCATCAGGCGCAACAATCCAAAAGATTAACAAAACGTTAAATCCCACTGTATCGGCAAGGGGAACCACTACTTGTTACATATGTAACAGTCCGCTACGGAGTCAACCGACTTTGAGTGAACTTTTGGGCGACCTTTGCCGAACTTTTGCTATCGCGTCCAGGCGGGGCAGGCTGCTAATCTGATTTCTCAACCCAGGTTTTTTTCCAACTTGATCGAGCCGTTCAGCGAACGCGGTGGTGAACAGGCAAGAGCCAGTGCGCGACTGACGAGTGCGGCTGGCGGTCAACGGTTGGGCTGGGGGCAATGAGTGGTGAATTTGTGAGGAGATTGAGGCGTGATGTTGAATTCGATCATGATGCGGCGGTTACTATTAGCGGTGCCCGCGATCGCGGGTGTAATGTTGACGGCGAAGGGGGCGATCGCCACTCCAGCGGTCAAGTCTGGCACTGTCACGATCACGCAAGTAGAGCAGGTCAACCAGAGCTTGCGGGCGAATGCGGGGACGCAGGCCAGCGATTTAGCCGGAATTGAACCTGTTGCGGCGATGTCGCAGGTGACATCGGTGTCCCAATTTGCCGATGTCAAGCCGACCGATTGGGCGTTCCAGGCGTTGCAATCCTTGGTCGAACGGTATGGTTGCATCATTGGCTATCCCGATCAGACCTTTCGGGGCAATCGCGCCCTGTCTCGGTATGAGTTTGCGGCTGGGTTGAATGCCTGTCTGGATAAGGTGCAGGAACTCCTGGCCGTCGCCACAGCGGACTTTGTGACGAAAGCCGATCTGGAAGTCGTGAAGCGGTTGCAGGAAGAGTTTGCGGCTGAATTAACCAACCTGCGGGGACGGGTAGAGGCGCTGGAGGTGAAGACCGCCACCCTGGAAAAACAGCAATTCTCGACCACAACGGTGTTGCGCGGGTTAGCCGCCTTCAACCTGACGGGTGCCACCTTTGGCGGCGATACCCTCACCGCTGAGCGTAACCCGTTCGTGCCCAATGTGCCGTTTGTCGCGCCCATTCGTCGCCGGGGGGTGCCCTCCCAGGTGCAGCGCCAACGCCCAGAAATCGTGGCGAACTATCAGGTCTACCTCAACCTCACGACTTCCTTCACCGGGAAAGACCAACTCGTCACCCAAATCGCCGCTGGGAATGGCATTGCTCCAGCCAACCAACTGGTTTCCTCTGGCTTTTTCAATAGCTGGGGAACGCCCTTCCTGGAAACCATTCCCGCTGCGGGCGGTGCTGCCGCTGCCAATACCGCTGTGATTCGGGAGTTGTTCTATACTTTCCCGGCGACTCCCTCCCTACGGGTCACTGTCGGCCCCCGGATTAACTTCTATCGGCACTTCGACCAAAACCGCTATACCTTTTTCGTCACTGGCGCGACCTCTTATAACTCCAATGGCAGCACGCTCTCCAACGTGATCGATCGCGGCTCTGGAGCGGTGGCGCAATGGACGATCAATCCGCAGTTGCGCTTCACCGTGGGCTACCTGGGGCAAAATTCGGAATATTTAGCCAATCCTAGCGCCAATGATCCCTTGCAAGGTTTGTTTGGCGGCACGAATACCCTGGCGGCTGAGTTGGTTTACTCGCCCACCCGCAACTTCAATGTGCGCCTGCACTATGCCCGCACCAACCTCAAAGCGGCCAATGGCTTCCTCACGGGTGAACCGATCCCAGTGGGATTCATTGATGATGGCTTTGGCGGTCCGGTTAAAGATGCCCCTGGCGATGCGTTCATTGCCAACTTCGATTGGGCCATTACGCCCCGCTTTGGGATTTTTGGCCGCTACTCCTACGGCATTACCCAGGTGCGCCCCGTGAATTTGGCGCGGGATGGTGGCACCCTGAATACGCAAGCCATTCAGTTTGGGCTGGGGTTTCCCGATCTGGGTAAACGGGGTGCTCTGGCTGTCCTGTCTTTTGTCGTGCCCAACGATTTTGTGGCGGGTCGGCGGTTTTTGCGATCGGGGAACGGCGATGGCGGGACGCAATACGATCTGGAGTTGTCCTATTACTACCCGATTAATGACAATATCGCGATTATTCCCGCCTTCTACACCATCATCAATGCCAACAATTTCAGCAGCAACCCCACCGTGTTTGTGGGGAATCTGCGGACTCAGTTTAGTTTTTAGGGAGGATGAGCAGCATGCCTGAAACTATCCACAGCCCGCAAGATTTAGACCTGTATGTGGCGCAACTCGCCATCCTGCTCAAGCTCGAGATCCATCCCGACCATCGCCCCGGCGTGCTGGAAAATTTGTACCGCACCCAGGCGATCGCGCGGCTCTTTCTCGACTATCCCCTGCCCCCTACCGTTGAAGCGGCTCCGGTATTCTATCCATGAACACGCCCATGATTGACCTGAACCAATATCGAGATGCCACACACCTCGCTGAGGCCGTCCGCCGGCAGGAAGTCACCGCCAAAACGGTGGTCGTAGCCACGCTGGAGCGAATTACAGCGCTCAATCCCAGCCTCAACTGTTTTACGACAGTGACGGCAACGGCGGCGATCGCGCAGGCGGAGGCGATTGATCGAGCGATCGCCCAGGGGATCGATCCGGGGCCGCTGGCTGGAGTGCCCTTTGCCGTCAAAGATTTGTTTGATGTGGCGGGCATTCCGACGCTGGCGGGCTCCAAAATCAATGCCGAAAATGCCCCGGCAACGGCGGATGCGGCGGCGATCGTGGCGCTCAAACAAGCGGGCGCGGTGCTGGTGGGCGCACTCAATATGGATGAATATGCCTATGGGTTTTCTACCGAAAATACCCACTATGGCGCGACTCGGAATCCCCATGACCGCGATCGCATTGCAGGCGGCTCGTCGGGTGGGTCGGCGGCGGCGGTAGCAGCGGGACTGCTCCCCTTGACGCTGGGTTCGGATACGAATGGGTCGATTCGCGTTCCCGCCTCGCTGTGTGGCGTGTTTGGCTTCAAGCCGACCTATGGCCGATTGTCACGGGCGGGAACGGTGTTGTTCTCCAGTAGTCTCGACCACATCGGCCCCCTGGGGCGATCGGTGCGGGATATTGCCCTGGCGTTTGATGTGTTGCAATCTGCGGCTGGGGCTGACCCAGTCTGGAGTCGGCGGCCCCTCGCCCCCTGTGTGCCCCAATTAGCGGCAGGCAGGGGCGGGTTACGGGTGGCGATCGCCGCTGGGTATTTTGCGGAAGGGGCGACCCCGGAGGTGTTCCAGGCGGTGCAACAGGTGGCTGAAGCGTTGGGCGTAACCCAAACCGTAACGCTGCCAGAAACCCACCGAGCGCGGGCGGCGGCGCTCACGATTACGGCCTGCGAAGGCGCAGACCAACACCTGGATGACCTCCGCACCCGACCGCAAGACTTCGATCCCATGACCCGCGATCGCTTTTTGGCGGGTGCCTTTCTCCCGGCGGCCTGGTATCTGCAAGCCCAACGGTTTCGCCAGTGGTACCGGGAGCAGGTGCGGCAGATTTTTCAGGATGTAGACCTGATCATTGCCCCCACCACCCCCTATCCCGCCCTTCACATTGGGCAAAATCTGATCGAGCTGAATGGCACCACGTTGCCTGCCCGTCCCAATTTGGGGCGGTTTACGCAACCGCTCTCCTTCATTGGCTTACCGATTCTCTCGGTGCCGATCGCCCAGCCGCAGTCTCTCCCCGTGGGGGTGCAACTGATCGCCGCCCCCTATCAGGAAGCCACGGTGTTACGGGTGGCGGCAGTCCTGGAAGCGGCGGGTGTTGTCACAGCCGCGATCGCCCAGGGGATCCCCGCCCCCCGCCCAACTTGAACACTCTCATCGCCGCGAACTGTTCTATGCTGAACATCATTCCCAGTCCAACCATGACGACGACCGCAGACTTTATTCAGGTACAAGGATTATGTAAATCCTTTGAAGGGCAAGTGCTCTATGACGATTTCGATCTGACGCTGCCCCAGGGTCAAATCATTTCCATCTTTGGGCCGAATGGCTGCGGCAAATCCACGCTGATCAATCTCATGAGTGGGCTGATTCCCATGGATCGGGGGCAGATCACGATCGCAGGTAAACCCCTGCGGCGATCGCGCATCGGCTATGTGTTTCAGAACTATCGCGAGACGTTGTTTCCCTGGATCAGCGCCCTCGACAATATTGCCTACCCGCTGCGGGTGCAGGGCGTTCCTCCGAAAGAGCGGCAGCGCCGGGTGGAGCAATTGTTAGCTCGATTCGACATCAAACTCGATTTGCGGCGCTATCCCTACCAGTTTTCTGGCGGTCAGCAACAACTGATCGCGATTCTCCGAGCGGTGGTCGCCGAGCCAGACGTGTTGTTTCTGGATGAACCCTTTTCGGCGCTGGATTTTGAGATGACCTTATACATCCGCGAAAAGCTCCAGGAGGTACACATGGAGTCGCACCTGACGACGATTGTGGTGTCCCACGATCTGGAGGATGCGGTGTATTTGGCTGACTCGATTTTGTTGTTGAGCAAACGTCCCACCCGCCTGGTGCAACAGGTGTCGTTTGCCCTCGCCCGCCCGCGCACCCCAGAAACCATCGTAGATCCGGAGTTTGTGCGGGTGAAAAGTCAGTGCCTAGAGATCTTTCGGGAGGAGATGCGGAGATGAGCCGAAAAGCAAGCCCCAAAGCAGGTGGGAAAAAAGTCTTCCTGCGTCAATTGGATAAACTGTTGCCGTTGATTGGGGTGATCGTGTTGCTGTCCCTATGGGAATTCTCGGCCACCTCCGGGTGGATCAGTGAAGTCCTGCTGCCCAACCCGATCGCCACCATTTCGGAACTTTGGACGATCGCGTTTCGCCCAGAAGATAGCCTCTTTGCCGACTTTATTACGACTCTCGCCCGCACCTTACAAGCCTTTGCGATCGCGGCCTTGCTGGGTGTCCCTTTGGGCATCATGTTGGGCAGTTACGAACGGCTATACCGTAGCGTTGAATTTCTGATCGACTTTTTTCGCTCGACCCCTGCCAGTGCCCTGATTCCGATGTTTATTCTGTTTCTCGGCATCACAGATTGGAATACTGTCGTGATTCCCGCTTTTGCGGCCTTTCTGGCGATTATTTTCAACAGCGCTTATGGCGTGATGAATGCCCGTCAATCGCGAATTCTAGCGGCCAAAGTCATGGGCGCAAATCAGTGGGATATTTTTAAGGACGTGTTGTTTTGGGAAAGTCTGCCGCAGATTTTCATTGGGTTACGGACGGGGATTAGTATTGCGCTGGTCATGGTGATTGTGGCTGAGATGTTTATTGGCACCGATCGCGGCTTAGGCTATCGGATTATTCAGATGCAACAGATCCTCAACGTCAAAGATATGTATGCGTCGATTTTGGTGACGGGGGTGTTGGGCTACTGTCTCAATATGTTGTTTCGCTGGATTGAAAAACGCACTGTGCATTGGAGTGGCAGGTAAAGCCGATGACTGACCAGAATGATGCAGAACTGAATAATGCCCAAGTTGTGGCCACCATTACCCAACTGTATCAGCAATACGAAGCCGCCCTCTGTGACAACGATGTTGCCACGATGGATACCCTCTTTTGGGAATCTCCCCATGTGGTGCGCTTTGGGTTGATGGAGAATCTCTACGGCAGTGAGGCGGTCAAGTTATATCGGCAATCGCGACCCGGATTTAAGCTCAAACGCACGCTCTCGAATTTTACCGTGACCGCATTTGGGACGGATACCGCGATCGTTACCGTCGAATTTTTTGGTGGCATTATCGATCGCCCACCCCGCACTGGTCGCTTGACCCAGGTTTGGCGGCAGTTACCAGCAGGCTGGAAGATCGTTTCCGCCCATGTTTCCTGGTTGCCGCAAGCGTTTTAGCCTCACTTTTTTGTTAGTTGTTAACCGCATTCTAGAGGAGTCAAATCATGATTAAACGTCGCACCTTTTTGCAAGGCGCTGCTGCTGCGATCGGCACTGTGTCTTTCTCATCCTTATCATCGCTCTCCACTTCTGCCCAGGGATCACCCAAGATTGTGATTGGGTACTCTCCGATTACAGCAGGTTTACCTTTTTTCACCGCGATCGAACGAGGCTTCTTTAAGCAATTGAATTTGAATGTGGAAGCTGTCAGATTTCCGAATCCTCAACAAATCATTGAGGGCATGATTGCAGGTCGGATTCAAGGGTCTGCGAATGGTGTACCTTCGGGTTCTTTGATGATTGGCGAAGCCGCTTCACCGAATCTGATCAAAATCATCAATGCCAACCCCAGTAATGCCAGCTTAGTGTTAGATCAGATGCTGGTAGCGGCGAATAGCCCCATTCGTAGCATCAAGGATTTACAGGGCAAGCGGATTGGCTGTGGGCCGGGGCCACAAAATTTGGCTGTTGCCCGTGGCATTCTGGCGGCCAATGGGATCAAAGGTGTCCGGATTAACCAACTGCCTCTGGATCAACACATCGCCGCGCTGAAATCCGGCAGTCTGGATGCTGTATATACTTTGGAACCGACGGGAACGATCGGCCGGTTAGCCAAAGCGACGCGGGTGTTAGAGACGGGCGTGGTGTCTCGCTATATTCTGGGTGATCCGCAAGCGCCTTGGTTTGGCGGTTCTGCCACCCTCAGTACGGGGTTCATTAAAGCTAATCCCCAGGTTGCGCGCCGCTATCTGGCTGCTTATCGCCGGGGGGTGGAAGAAGTGCGGAAAAATCCCACCCAAGCTCGTCTGTTTTTAGATAAGTACACGCCGCTCAAAGATGAACTGGCGCGGACGGTGCCCTTACCCGGCTACAAAATGTATGACGAAATGACCCCTGCCGATATCCGTCAGTTCCAGAAATTTGCGAACTTCCTGCGGGATCAAAAGATTCTCAGACGAGACATCTCGGTTGCGTCCCTCATGCTGAAGGGGTCAGATATTTAGCCAATCTGAATCCTGCTCCCTCCATCGGTGCGTCGGGGCCGGTCTTGTCCCTCCCCCTAGTATCAGGTCACCCACCCGTGGTGTGCTAACACTCGGAACTGCAAACTGGTTTTGAACGATCGCTCGATCGCTCAAAACCAGTTTCGCGGCTTGGCAGCAGTGCTCATGCCTTAACTCTCAGCCCGATGTTGTTCCTGCCAAAAGTTTTCGGCAAAAGCGATCGCGGGGTGCATGGGCGATTTGGGTTTGGTCTTGAGTACCATGCTGGTTTCATGCAACAGGCGATCGCCTTTGGCGGAATTGCACTTCTCGCAGGCTGTGACGACGTTATCCCAGGTATGGGTGCCACCTTTAGAACGGGGGATGACGTGATCCAGGGTAAGCCGTTTGGTGCTGCCGCAGTACTGGCAGGAGTGGCGATCGCGGCGAAAGACTTCGCGCCGATTCACGGGTGGGGCTTTCCAATGGCGTTCGGGATTGCTGCCAGTCAAGCGAATGTGATCCGGAACTTGGAGGACGATGCTGGGCGATCGCACTTCCCAATGCTGGGTGCTGCTGAATGCCAGGGTTTCCGCCTGACCCGTCACCAGCAAGACGATCGCCCGTTTGATGTTGATTCGCGCCAGGGGTAAGTAGTTTTTGGAGAACACTACCACCTGGTTCTGTAGGACGGGAATGGGTTGTCGCTGCTCAGTTTCCATCGGTTTACGCCTCAAAAAATGACCCCCACCTCTGGTCAGCAGAAGCGGGGGTGGGGAAGTGAACTGGAAGTTTCCTGCTCAAAGTGTGAGTCTTGCCCTACACCGTCCGCCGCTGCTGCCATCCATCGGATTAAATCCACCCTTCAGAATGGGATGCCCCCAGTTCTCGCCCAGTTCGCGATCGCCTGAGCCTACTGCACCCATGATAAACACTCTGCCCAAACCCAGTTGGGGTTGAGGACAAGGGCGATCGCGATCGGGGAAAAACAAAGGCATCATGATGAATGTAGTATTCGTATTACAACTGTCGCTGTTTACAGATTACACTTGTAGTATGAAGTTGTCTACCCTGTAAGGTAATTGGTTCACACCTGGCTACACCCTCCTCCATCCCAACTACGGAAAGATCAGCAACCACTCCCGACTCCCCCACCTCCCCTCCCTCCCCCTCCCTTTTCCTCCCTCCCATCCCCTTCCTTGCTAAATTAGATAGGCGCATTTATCCCGGAACTCATGAAATCCACGATCGCTGCTCTCCAAACTGCTGTGCAAGCTGCCCTAGTCGCTGCCTTTGGGTCAGATTTTGCGGCGACTGATCCGATGTTGGTGCCAACGACGAATCCGAAGTTTGGGGACTTTCAGGCGAATGTGGCGATGTCGTTAGCGAAACCGTTGGGCAAAGCGCCAAGGGCGATCGCGACGGAGATCTTGCAACATCTGGACGTAGCAGACCTGTGTGAGCCGCCGGAGATTGCGGGACCGGGATTCATTAACTTAAAGCTGAAAACGGCGTACCTGGCGCAACAACTGACGGCAATGTATCAGGATGAGCGGCTGGGCATCGCGCCTGTGAAAGACCCGCAACGAGTGATTGTGGATTTTTCCAGCCCCAACATTGCCAAGGAAATGCACGTCGGGCATTTGCGATCGACCATGATTGGCGATGCGATCGCCCGCATCCTGGAGTTTCAGGGACATGATGTGTTGCGCCTGAACCATGTGGGCGACTGGGGGACGCAATTCGGGATGTTGATCACCTATCTCAAAGAAGTGGCACCGGAGGCATTGACGACCCCGGACGCGATCGATTTGGGGGATCTGGTGGCGTTCTACAAAAAAGCGAAAGAGCGATTTGATGCGGATGAGACGTTTCGCGAAATTGCGCGGCAGGAAGTGGTGAAGTTACAGTCGGGGGATGCCGAGAGTCGGCAAGCCTGGGAATTGTTGTGTAACCAATCGCGGCGCGAGTTTCAGCTGATTTACGATCGCCTCAATGTCACCCTGACGGAGCGGGGCGAGTCGTTCTACAATCCCCTGCTGGCGGATGTGGTGAAAGACTTGGAAGCCACGGGTTTGCTGGTGGAAGATGACGGGGCAAAATGCGTCTTTCTGGAGGGATTCACGAATAAGGATGGCAACCCCCAGCCGCTGATTGTCCAGAAGTCGGATGGCGGTTACAACTATGCCACCACAGACTTAGCCGCCCTTCGCTACCGGATTCAGCAGGATCACAGCGATCGCATTCTCTACCTGACGGATGCGGGACAGGCGAATCACTTTGCCCAGGTGTTCCAGGTGGCGCGGCGGGCGGGCTGGTTGCCGGACAGTGTGACCATTACCCATGTGCCGTTTGGCTTGGTGCAGGGGGAAGATGGCAAAAAGTTGAAAACGCGATCGGGCGAAACCATCCGGTTGCGGGAGTTATTGGATGAAGCCGTGGAGCGATCGCGAGCCGATTTAGCGGCGCGGGTGCAAGCGGAGGAACGGCAGGAAACGGAGGCGTTTTTGCACGAGGTGTCGCAGACCGTAGGCATCAGTGCTGTGAAGTATGCCGATCTTAGCCAGAATCGCACCAGCAACTACATTTTCAGTTTTGACAAGATGCTGGCGCTGAATGGCAACACCGCCCCCTATATGCTCTATGCCTATGTGCGGGTGCAAGGCATCAGTCGTAAAGGTAAGATTGACTTTGATCAACTCGATGCCGACTCCCAATTCATGCTGCAAGAAGAAACTGAATTTGCCTTAGCCAAACATCTCTTGCAACTGGATGAAATCATCGATGAAGTCAGTCAAGACTTATTCCCAAATAAACTGTGTCAATACCTTTTCGAGTTGAGCCAAAAATATAACCAGTTCTACGATCGCTGCCCCGTCCTGCAAGCCGCAGAACCCCTCCGCACCTCGCGTCTCGCCCTCTGCGACCTGACCGCGCGCACCCTGAAGCTGGGCTTATCGTTGTTGGGCATTCCCGTGTTGGAGCGAATGTAACCCTTATGTGTCGCTTACTCGGTTACGTCGGTACTCCCCTGCTCTTAGAAAAATTGATTTATGAACCAGATCATTCCCTCATCGTTCAGAGTTATCAGCCGAAGGAGATGACTTCTGGGGTGGTGAATGCGGATGGGTTTGGGGTGGGCTGGTATCATCGCGATCGCGAAACGCCACCCTTCTATTACAAAACGGTGTTGCCCGTGTGGAATGACATCAACTTGCCGAGTCTCAGTCGGTATGTGGAGTCGGGCTGTGTGCTGGCGACGGTGCGGAGTGCGACACCGGGACAGTCGGTGGATCTGGTCAACTGCCAGCCGTTTCAGCAAGGACAACTCTCCTTCATTCACAACGGTTTTATTGGTAACTTCCGGGCGACGTTGTATCGGCCCTTGCGAGAACGGTTGAGCGATCGCGCCTATCGCACCATTCAGGGTGGCACCGATTCCGAACATATTTTTGCCCTGTTGCTGGATCAGTTAGAAACAGCGCGATCGCTCACGGCGGCTCTGCAACAAACCATCGAGATTTTGGTGGAATTGGCGGAGAAGTATGAAACCGAGTTTTCGGCCAACATCATCGCCAGTGATGGGACGCATTTGGTGGCATCCCGCTTTGCGAACCGCGATCCGGTGCCGACTTTGTATTGGCTAGCACCGAGTCAGGCTTACCCGGATGCTGTCGTCGTCGCTTCGGAACCAATTTTGGCAGGGGAATGGCACCCCTTTGGCGATCGCAGCCTGCTGACGGTAAACTCTGACCTCAGTACCCATATAATTTCCCTCTAGTGGACTGCGGTATGAATTTGCTTACCGTGGGGTGGGCATCTTGCCCGCCCAAGTTAGCAGCCAGCACGACAAATGGTAGAACTAATCTCGCCGCACTCCCCTCGTCCGACTCATGCGACCGTTGCCGATGCTTCACCCGTTCCCCGAACTGACTCAGCCCGATTTTTGTCACTGCGATCGCGAGTCGCTGCGCCACTGGATGCAGCTCTGCCGTCAGCAAACCCTTAGCCTCTTTGCTGAAGTGGAGTATGACCAGTTTTGCCAGCAAGCCCACCCCGACTTCAGCCCCATCGGTTGGCACCTGGGACATATCGCCTACACCGAAGGACTCTGGCTGCTAGAACACCTGGCCGGTCTACCCCCGCAATTCCCAGAATACCGTCGCCTGTTCGCTGCCGACATCCTGCCCAAATGCGATCGCGTCTACCTCCCCACCCTGCCCGACATCCAAACCTATCTCGACACCATTCGCACCCAGGTCTTCACCTACCTAGAAACCGCCCCGCTGGAAACTCAGGGACGACTCTGGCTATGGCTCTTGCAACATGAGAGTCAGCATCGAGAAACGATCGCGATCGTGCAGACATTATTGAGGAGACAGGAGGAATCTCGTAGAGACATACCGCTGGTACGTCTAACCCAGAGCCACGTCGATCGCAACCAAATTCCGGTCGGGGCGATCGGTCAAACGCCCGCCGATGGGGTGCAGATTCCCGGCGGCAAGTTTGCGATGGGGAATGAGAATTTGCTGGCGTTGGATAACGAGCGTCCAGTGCATTGGGTAGAAGTGCAGTCCTTCTGGATCGATCGCGCCCCTGTCACCTGCGCCCAATATGCCGAATTTATGGCAGCGGGGGGCTATGAAACGGCTCGCTGGTGGTCGCTGGCGGGATGGGAGTGGTTACAAGCGCATCCAGTGACACAG
>JAIXVO010000592.1 GCA_027482985.1 Cyanobacteriota bacterium | reverse complement strand
TGTATCCATTGGGTGACGTGCTTCTTCGCTAGTACGGGTGAAAAATGAGAGGAATCGGTTAAACTGACCTGATCGATCAGCAGGAGGGTGGCGATGCTGTGGCTGGACTCAACTCCAGGGGCACAACCGCAAATCCAAACTTTACTGGAGATTCTTAAACAAATATAAAAGTGATGAACCCAAAAAAATAGGGGAGACTTACCCACAAAGTTGATCGTCAACCCTGCCTGTGCTCAACCTGCACCATCACTGGCAACTTTTGCAGGTGTGACAGCAGTGAAGGGTGAATCACCCAGGTGCTTGAATCCAGTTGAAAGCTTGAACTAGAGATCGTAGTAGAAAGTGATGAATCTTGACAATGCTTGATTTTTGTTTTGGGGTGATGCGGCTGGTTGGCAGGGGTCTTACCTGTGGGGCGATCGCCCTGTTGCCCACCGTCAGTCTCGCTAATCCGCTCCTAGCTCAAAGCCCCGTGAGTCCCTCGGTTGCAGTCATGCCGCAAGGACAACAAGTGGTGTTGAATGGGCGATCGCTGACGATTCCCTGGATGCAGTGGCAAGGAGCGACGGGCACCCGTTGGGGCATCAGTGACACGGCCTTACGGCAAACCTTCGGGTTGCAACTATTAAATACCGACTCGACGACGGTTCAGCCTGTGCAATGGTTCAGTCCCGGCACCCAAAGTCTGAATTTGCCGATTCGCCGCACTAACACCACGCGATATCTCGATCTGACCGATCTGGCGCAGCAATTCGGCTGGCAATGGGCGATCGCGGGTGCCACCCTGCAACTCAATACCACTCTCACTCGCATCGTCAGCATCCGGCAAAGTCAGCAACCCTGGGGCGATCGCCTGGTGTTGGAACTGGCGCAACCCACCCCCTGGCAAACCACCCAACTGTCGCAAGAATTGCAGGTGACGCTGAATGCCACCCTTGATCCCGCGATCGCCCAATCTTTCAAAGCCGTCAGGGGTCGCTTTCTGTCTGCCGTCTCCTTCACCCCCGAAGGCACCCAAACCCGCCTCCGCCTCAGTCATTCCGGCACCCAAGCCCGCGTCTGGAGTCTGTCCGCCCCCAACCGCATCGTGATTGATCTACGTCCCGATGCCCTGATCGAACAAAATATCCTCTGGGCACCGGGATTACGCTGGCGACAACAAATTCTGCCCCTGGGCACTACTGGCGTGCCGACTGTGTGGCTGGAAGTCAACCCGCGCCAACCAGGCATCAGCATCCAGCCGATTCTGCCCAATCCTACCCAGATGCCGGGGACAGCACCCTTACTCACCACCGCGAGACAAGCACAGGCAGCGGGTGCCATCAATGGCGGCTTTTTCAATCGCAACCGCCAATTGCCGTTAGGCGCTGTGCGATCGCAGGGACGCTGGCAATCGGGACCGATTTTGAACCGGGGGGCGATCGCCTGGGACAACCTCGGCAATGCGGTCTTTAGCCGCCTCATCTTGCAGGAAACAATCACCACATCCACTGGCCAACGCTTCTCCCTGACCCACCTCAACAGTGGCTACGTCCAGGCTGGCATCGCCCGCTACACAGCAGATTGGGGCGCAGCCTACACCACCCTCTCCGACAATGAAATCATTGTTCCGGTGCAAAATAATCAGGTAGTCAGCCAACAGGCGATCGCCCAGGCGGGGGGCACGGTCGCGATTCCGCCCAACGGCTATTTGCTGGTGTTACGGGCGTTGCGGTCAGCCGCGATCGCGTTTCCTCCCGGCGCTCGCCTGCAACTAGAAAGTAACACCACGCCGCCCGATTGGTTCCGCTACCCCCACATCATCGGCGCGGGTCCCCTCCTGATCCAGAATCAGCAAATTGTGCTGGATGCCCGCCAGGAATCCTTCAGCCCCGCGTTTGCGAGTGAACAGGCTCCTCGTAGCGCGATCGCTCAACGCGCCGATGGCACCCTCCTATTCGTCACCACTTATCAACGATTAGACGGCAGCAGCCTGACGTTGCTGGATTTCGCCCAACTGCTCCAGCCGTTAGGGGCTGTCCAGGCGTTGAATCTGGATGGCGGCAGTTCCACCACCCTCTTTCTGGGTGGCCAAATTATCGATCGAGATCCCCGCACCGCTGCCCGCGTCCATAACGGCATCGGCATTTTTCTCAGGGGGAATCCGTAATTTTCGCGATACGGGTATTCTTTGTGATCAGCATAAAAGTGCAGTAAAGAGGACTGCCGAGAAAGCCGCTATTCCGTGTGATTTTCGTTAAACCCGTCCTTTCCCCCTGCCAGAACCAGGAGGAAGTCTGCTAAGGTAGCTCCGGGTGACTACAAGAAACTTAATTTGATGTTATAAATCACCTCAACCTATTTACGGAGGAAAAAACGTGGCTTCATCGCAAGAAGTACAACCAGTTGCTACTATGACCTTGGCTACTCCGGTCGTTCAGAGAACTGTTGCATCCACGGAGCTACGCCCCTGGGGTTCCTTTACCATTCTGGAAGAAGGGCGGGGTTACAAAATCAAGCGCATTGAAGTCAAACCCGGTCATCGACTCAGTTTGCAAATGCACCACCATCGCAGTGAACACTGGATCGTAGTTTCTGGAACCGCCCTAGTGGTTTGCGGCGATGCCGAAAATATTCTCCACGCCAACCAATCGACCTACGTGCCCCAATGCACTCGGCATCGGCTGGAAAACCCCGGTGTGATTCCATTGGTGTTGATCGAAGTCCAGAACGGCGAATATCTGGGCGAAGATGACATCATCCGGTTTCAAGATGACTACGCCCGTACCGTCTAACAACAGTTAATTCTGCCGCGCCTCATTCTCATCCGTCACCCTTTGAAGCCACCGCTGGATATTGTCTAGCGGTGGTTCGCTTTTAGTCTCCCCCTAGCCGCTAGTGGATGGCTGCATGAATTTGCTCCCGTGGGGTGGGCATCTTGTCCGCCCAGATGATCAGCCAGCACAACAAAGGGTAAAACCAATGCCGCCGCAGTCCCGTCAGTTTCACACACCACTGCCTGTCAGTCGTTAACTGTTAGTCAGACTTTGCATGATCATGTCTCATTGGTGTTAGTAGTAAAGTAGGGATTGCCAGCCCGCTTGTCTTTGGCAGCACTATCTTCGTCACCATGATTCAGCTAAGTCCCGCCGCGATTACTGAGATACTGAGGCTGCAAGCCAAGCAGCCTGCCGCTTCAGCGCTGCGTCTCGCCACTGCGCCCAAAGGCTGTCTAGAACGCTCTTACACGATGCAGTTCGATCCCCAGTTCACCGTCGGGGATCAGGCCATGATGGTCGCAGAGGGACTGCAAATCACGATTCATGAATCGGTCTTGCCAGAGTTGCAAGGCTTGGTGATTGACTACTCCGAGGACATGATGGGGGGTGGGTTTCGGTTCCATAACCCCAACGCTCGTCAGGTTTGTAGCTGTGGTAATTCTTTTGCGCTGAGCGATCGCCCCGTGACTGCCCCCGAAGAAATTAGTTGACAGCGTGCAGAGTCAGTTGGTACTGTGGTAATTTGGAAAATGTTGAATCGGACAGATTGCCGCACACATTAAAATGCCCACAATCCAGCAGTTAATTCGTAGTGAACGCGAAAAACTAACTAAGAAAACCAAATCTCCGGCACTGAAAAGCTGCCCACAACGCCGTGGTGTTTGCACACGGGTCTATACAACAACGCCTAAAAAGCCGAACTCTGCTCTACGGAAAGTTGCCAGGGTACGCTTAACCTCTGGCTTTGAAGTCACGGCTTACATTCCCGGCATTGGTCATAACCTGCAAGAACACTCCGTTGTCATGATTCGTGGTGGTCGGGTGAAGGATTTACCAGGGGTTCGGTACCACATCATTCGTGGCACCTTAGACACCGCTGGTGTGAAAGATCGGAAACAAGGACGCTCCAAATACGGTGCAAAACGTCCTAAAAAAGCTTAATCTCGTTGTTCGCAGCTCGATTGTCGCTTTCCGCTCATCTGCCGAAGTGTTCTGAAGGTTTCCTTCAGTCCGGAAATCGTCCGCTGAGAGACGCTCTCTGCCTCCAAGCGGGATGATTTCTGGACCTGCTTCGATGTTCGCCCATCATCCTGTCAACGCCATTCTCGTTATTGCCAAAGGTTAATTATGTCTCGTCGTACTGTTATTCAAAAGCGTCCGATCCCGCCTGACTCGGTCTACAATTCGCGGCTTGTCACCATGATGGCGCGGCGGATTATGGAAAGTGGGAAAAAGTCGCTCGCGTCCCGCATCATTTACGATGCCTTCAAAACCATCGAGCAACGCACGGGTTCCGACCCCATCACCGTATTTGAACAAGCCGTCAAGAACGCGACCCCGTTGGTTGAGGTGAAAGCTCGGCGGGTGGGTGGTGCCACTTACCAGGTGCCCGTAGAAGTCCGTTCCGATCGCGGGGTAGCCTTAGCCCTGCGCTGGTTGATTCAATACTCTCGGCAACGAGCGGGCAAAACGATGGCCAGCAAGTTGGCGAATGAGTTGATGGATGCTGCGAACCAAACGGGGAGCGCAATCCGGAAACGAGAAGAAACGCATCGGATGGCCGAGGCGAACAAAGCCTTCGCTCACTACCGTTACTAAGCATCAGCCCCATCCCACTGGGAAAAAGTATAAAATCTTAACAGAGAAGCCGTGAAATCTTCACGGTTAGGTGCTTTAGGAGGTTGTTGTGCCCCGAACTGTTCCCCTTGAAAGAGTCCGAAATATCGGCATTGCCGCGCATATTGACGCGGGCAAAACGACAACAACAGAACGGATTTTGTTCTACTCCGGTGTCGTCCACAAGATGGGTGAAGTGCATGAAGGCACTGCGGTCACCGACTGGATGGAGCAGGAGCGGGAGAGGGGAATCACCATTACCGCTGCTGCTATCACTACTGCCTGGACGCATCGCGATCCCCAAGCGCCGACGCAACCCCTGGCAGACGCACCGGAGTACAAAATCAACATCATTGATACGCCGGGACACGTCGATTTCACGATTGAAGTCGAACGGTCTATGCGGGTGCTGGATGGTGTGATTACGGTGTTGTGTTCGGTGGGGGGCGTGCAACCGCAAACCGAGACGGTCTGGCGACAGGCCGATCGCTATAAGGTGCCGCGCATCATCTTCGTGAACAAGATGGATCGGACGGGGGCGGATTTTTACAAGGTCTACAACCAAGTGCGCGATCGCTTGCGGACGAATGCGGTGCCGATTCAACTGCCGATTGGGAGTGAAGACCACCTAACTGGGATTGTGGACTTAGTGCGGATGCGGGCTTACACCTACGCCAACGACCTCGGTACGGATATTCAGGATGGCGAAATCCCGGCTGAGATGGCGGAATTAGCGGCAGAATATCGGGTTAAGCTCCTGGAATCAGTGGCAGAAACCGACGATGCCCTGACTGAAAAGTATCTGGAAGGGGAAGACCTGACGGAAGCCGAAATCAAGGCGGCACTGCGGCAGGGCACCCTCACAGGTGGCATTGTTCCAGTGCTGTGTGGTTCTGCCTTTAAGAACAAAGGGGTGCAATTGCTGCTAGATGCCGTGATTGATTACCTCCCAGCGCCTACCGAGGTCCCGCCCATTCAAGGCTTGACCCCGCAGGGGGAAACGGTCGAACGGCTGGCTGATGATACCCAACCGCTGGCAGCGCTCGCGTTCAAAATTATGGCTGACCCCTATGGTCGCCTCACCTTTGTGCGCGTTTATTCGGGCGTGTTGCAGAAAGGCAGTTACATCCTGAACGCAGGGAAGAGCAAGAAAGAGCGGATTTCTCGGCTGATTGTCTTGAAAGCGGACGATCGCATTGAGGTCGATGAGTTACGCGCTGGCGATTTGGGCGCAGCTCTGGGGCTGAAAGATACCTTCACAGGTGATACGCTATGTGACGACGCGGCACCTGTGATTCTGGAATCCTTGTTTGTTCCAGAACCCGTGATTTCTGTTGCGGTTGAACCCAAAACCAAACAGGATATGGAAAAACTCTCCAAGGCGCTCCAGTCTTTGGCGGAGGAAGATCCCACTTTCCGCGTCAGTGTCGATCCAGAAACCAACCAGACCGTCATTTCTGGGATGGGTGAGTTGCACCTGGACATTCTGGTCGATCGCATGAAGCGGGAATTCAAAGTTGAGGCGAATGTCGGCGCGCCTCAAGTGGCTTACCGTGAGACGATTCGCAAGCCTGTTCGCACTGAAGGCAAGTTTATCCGTCAAAGTGGTGGTAAGGGTCAATACGGTCACGTGGTGATCGAATTGGAGCCGGGAGATCCTGGCAGTGGGTTTCAATTTGTCTCTAAAATTGTGGGTGGCTCGGTTCCCAAGGAATACGTTTCACCAACTGAACAAGGGATGAAGGAAGCCTGCGAGTCGGGCATCGTGGCTGGATATCCAGTCATCGACCTCAAAGTGACACTCGTAGATGGGTCTTACCATGAGGTTGACTCTTCAGAAATGGCGTTCAAGATTGCTGGCTCTATGGCCATCAAGGACGCTGTGATGAAGGCAGCTCCAGTTTTATTGGAGCCGATGATGAAGGTGGAAGTTGAGGTTCCAGATGATTTCCTAGGTAATGTGATTGGAGATTTAAACTCCCGTCGGGGGCAAATCGAAGGTCAAGACAATACCAACGGAATTGCCAAGGTCACTTCCAAGGTGCCATTGGCAAATATGTTTGGATATGCTACAGATATCCGAACAAAGACTCAGGGACGGGGAGTGTTCTCGATGGAGTTTAGCAACTACGAGGAAGTTCCCCGCAACGAAGCTGAGGCACTCATCGCAAAAAGTAAAGGGAACGCATAATCAGGAAAAGGAACGCATAAAGCAATGGCACGCGCAAAGTTTGAACGGACTAAACCCCACGTTAATATCGGCACAATTGGTCACGTTGACCACGGGAAAACGACCCTGACCGCAGCGATCACGATGACGCTGGCTGCCAATGGTCAAGCTCAGGCAAAGAAATACGATGAAATCGATGCTGCGCCTGAAGAAAAAGCTCGTGGGATCACGATCAACACCGCTCACGTTGAATACGAGACCGCTGAGCGCCACTATGCTCACGTGGATTGCCCCGGTCACGCTGACTACGTGAAAAACATGATCACGGGTGCGGCTCAAATGGATGGTGCCATCCTGGTGGTTTCCGCTGCGGATGGGCCGATGCCTCAAACCCGGGAGCATATCCTGTTAGCTCGTCAGGTGGGGGTACCCCGTCTGGTCGTGTTCTTGAACAAAAAGGACATGGTGGATGATGACGAGCTGCTGGAACTGGTTGAATTGGAAGTTCGCGAACTGTTGGATTCTTACGAATTCCCAGGCGACGAAATTCCCATCACCGCAGGTTCGGCTCTGCAAGCGCTGGAAGCGATGACGGCAAACCCCAAGACCAAACGGGGCGACAACGAGTGGGTCGACAAGATCTACGACTTGATGGATTCTGTGGATGCTTACATCCCCACCCCTGAGCGGGAAGTGGACAAGCCCTTCCTGATGGCGGTGGAAGACGTGTTCTCGATCACGGGTCGGGGTACGGTCGCCACGGGTCGGATTGAACGCGGAAAAGTCAAGGTCACGGACGAAGTCGAACTGGTGGGCATCAAAGATAGCCGGAAACTGGTTGTGACCGGGATCGAAATGTTCAAGAAGAGTCTGGAAGAAGGTCTGGCGGGTGATAACGCTGGGATCCTGCTCCGGGGGATTCAAAAGAATGAAATCGAGCGCGGCATGGTGTTGGCGAAGCCCGGTTCGATCAAACCTCACACCACTTTTGAGTCTGAGGTTTACATTCTGAAGAAAGAAGAAGGTGGTCGTCATACCCCGTTCTTCCCCGGTTATAAGCCTCAGTTCTACGTCCGAACCACCGACGTGACTGGCACCATCAGCAACTTCACCAGTGATGAAGGAACTGAAGCCGAAATGGTGATGCCCGGCGATCGCATCAAAATGACGGTAGATCTGATCTACCCCGTTGCGATCGAGCAAGGGATGCGATTCGCCATCCGTGAAGGCGGTCGAACCGTCGGCGCTGGTGTCGTCTCGAAGATTCTGAAGTAAACATGGGTAATGGTAATGGGTAATTGGCTTCTGTGTACAACAGATCAATTACCCATTACCCACACTTACTTGGTAATCGGTAATGAGTCATTGACTGCCGTGTCCAACAGATCAATTACCCATTACCCATTACCCAAACTTACTTGGTAATCGGTCATGGGTAATTGGTAATTGACTACCGTGTCC